>JAYTFA010000170.1:0-10364 GCA_043734765.1 Pseudobdellovibrio sp.
GGCGGTGAAGGTGCCTGGAATGACATCGCTTTAATTAAACTTAACGAAGATGCTCCGGCCAATATCAAATTTGCCAGACTTCCATCTATGCTTTTAGTCCAACTCCCGGAAAAAACTCAGATCGTTGAAGCGGGCTTCGGTAAAACAGAAGCTGAGCGCAACCCAACTTCTGATACGTCAGGAGTGTTACGACAAGTGGACGGAATTGAAGTCGTAAGCGTAATTCAACTCGGTAAAGAAATACTCATGAAGGAAGATGCAAAAGGTTCGTGTAATGGCGACTCCGGTGGACCGGCTTACACAAAAGCTTCTGACGGACGATTAACTCAGGTCGGAATCAACAGCCGCGGCACAGACCCTAACAGTTGCATCGGAGTGGGCGTTTATACAAGCGTACAGGCTCATTTAAAATGGATTCAGACTACTTCAGCTCTGCTGATGAGACCTTCTGCAAAATAATCAGGTACATAATTAATTTAGAAATGGCACCTCGGTCAATTTTTCGGATGCTAAAACGAATAGAACCGTCAATCGAGCTGGCAAATTCATTGCGACTACCATTTAATCTCAAAAAAAGGAGATCAAATGGAAAGAGGTCCCATTATTAACGAATATCACCAGCTCCGAGACTACCTAAATCGGGCCAATAAACTTTCAAATCAAAAAACTGAACTTAAATTTGAAATTGAGCAATTTGCTATTTTTGAATATCGACTCTATGCTATTTCTCAGGGGCCATATGAAACTCATAAGCTTGCCCTGGCTGAAAGAAACCGAAGTAAAACTTGGGAAAGGACCGGCTTTACAAAATTCAGAAATCTCGAAGAATTTTGCGCCGATATGCTAAACGTAGAAGAACTAAAAGAAGTCCCATTTAAAACAACTCAAATTTCAAAAAATATTTTGGGTCATCTAGAGCAGAAAATTTCATCTAGTCTTACAGACCTTTTGCTCAACAAACTTTATGAACCCTGAAGCTGTCTCAACTCTTCAACAACTTTAGCTATATCAAATGTTTTAACTGTTAAATCAGAAAAAGCTACAATTTCGCCATTTTCAACATTTTGGGACTTTACGAAATTACTATCTACATAATAAAAATTATAATGACCTTCATATTTGATGAAACCCGCAAAGTTAGAATTTTTTTTCATAAGACGGAGGCGCTCGTCCATCATTTCCTCAACTGAATCGACATAGACAACATTCCACTCAGCCATGGGATTATCAGACATCTCAATGACGAAAAAGTCTTTTTCTTCTTTCAAAAAAAAGTTCTTAATTTGTTCATAGAGTTTTTCGGATTCGGCCATTGATCTAGACATAACTTCTTAACGGCGTGTTTAGAGAAAAAATGCAGGGTCGGTGCTTGTCTCAATTTAAAACTGGACATTGGTCAAAGTACTATTTCAATGAAGCAGGACAATAACATGATAAATTTCAATATTTTTGAGCCTTTGTGACCTAACTGCGGACAATTATTATTCCCTTGATGACCAATTTCTCATTCTTAGATAAGGTGAGTGCATGTCGACTGATGCCTGGAACCCCAAACAATATGACAAATTTAAAGCCGAACGTTCGCAGCCATTTTTTGATTTAATGGCGTTACTACAACCTTCCGATCAAGGCCAAATTATTGATTTAGGCTGTGGAACTGGTGAGTTGACAGCAGAACTTCATTCCCATTTAAAAAGCAAAAATACACTAGGGATGGATTCGTCCGAAGAAATGCTGAAAAAGGCAACTGCCTTTACTACGCAAGGACTGGATTTTCGTAAAGACAATATTGAAACTTGGAACTCTCCTAGAACTTTTGACATTATATTTTCAAATGCAGCCTTGCAGTGGTGTTCAAATCATCCCGAGCTCTTCCAAAGACGTGGTCAGCTTGCTGTACAAATGCCAATGAACCATGATTATCCTACTCATGTTGCGGAGTTTAGGGAAAGGCTATTTGAAAAGCTTCCCGATGATAAGCCATTCTTTTATCCCTTTAAAAGAATTTTAATTTGGGGCCGACTATAGCCACTGGTCATCCAATCTCACTGCGATCAAATAGGCACTAGCTTCTTTTATAACCCACAGTTTATGATGCCCTATCTTGTCGAAGCTGGAAAAACCTGCTTAACCAATTCAACCACAGCATCCGGATTATCCAGCCAAATACGATGACCTGACAAAATCCGTTCATACCCTGATAGGATTTTTTTGTTTTTCATTTGCTCTGCAATTTCACAATATTTTTTATCACGGTCGCCGACTACCCAAGTGATCTTATGATTATTCACACGAATAATGTCTGAAAAATCTTCTTGCAAACCTAATGACCATTTTTTAAGACTCTTTTTTAATTTTTGCAGATCATAGAGATTGATATCTCGCTTGGGCTCTGCTGTTGAGCCTCGAAAAACAGCTTGCTCATTCCACTCCTCTAAAAAGCCGGCCCAATTTTTCTGACTGATTTTTTCAGACCATTTTTGGTCATTCAGAATACGAATTTTTCTTTCTTCCGCATCCGTAGCTGGCAAGCCCGGATTAGTTGAAAGAAAGATGTAGTGGTCAAATAGCTCAGGTGTTTTTTTAAGTATTTGCAGCCCGAGCCGTCCACCCAAGGAATAACCCAGAAATATCTTTTTGCCCTGAAACTTACGAAATGACTCTGTTCCTATTGTTGGGTCTTTAGAAAAAAGTTCTTCTGCAATAAAATTTAATTCAGGCAATGACTTTTTTATCCGGCACCAGTCAGAAGAATGCCCCAAAAAACCATGAATGGCATATACTAAACAGGCTGACACAACTTATCCCATTCGCTCCAGAACAATTCTGTTTGCTCAGCACTTGGAAGAACTTCGACGATATTAAAGTCGGTTTCTAACACACTTATTTTTTGTAAATCCTCGATACAAGAAACCTGCAGATAGTCCCAGTTCCACATTTGGGCCCAATGGTAAAATTGGGTTGTGTGCGCATTGATGAATTCTTTATTTTTAAAAACACGGCTGAAAATCTGTCCGCCGAAATTATTTAATATGATAATATTGCGTTGGCTTTGATTATTGAGCTGAGGAGTCAACCCCAGAGCGGCTAAATCATAGAGCGCGGTTAAATCACCGATATAGCAAAATGATTTCGACTTATTTTCAGACCAGCCTAAATAAGTTGCGATCTGCCCATCAATGCCATTTGCGCCGCGATTTGCAGAAATATTGAGAGATTCGCATTTAGCAAACTGATCCCAGTTTCGTATAGGTAAAGAATTGCCTAAGTAGAGTGAGCCTGTTTTTATTATTGAAGACAATTTATTTGTTAGACCTTGTTCACTCAGAGGATACTTTTGAAAAAGAATCTCTTTATTCCGTTCCAATTCCGAATCCAGCTGTTTTATTAGCAACCACTTGGCCAAGGGATACTCGCCCTGATACTCAAGTTGCGATATTTTATAGACTCCGGAATCTCTTGCTAAGCCACTATAAGGCAGATCTGTGTAGTTGATAACGGGAATATCCTTATACTTCTGTTCCAAATCACGCCAGAATCTTAAAGTGGGTACTCCTCCGATTCGGATCACTGAATCGCAAATTTTTAATTTAAAAATCTGTTCTACCGACTGAGTAAAGTAGGATTCTATCTCAGGAATATATTTAATCTGACTAAGTGATTCGGCATAAATCGGGGCCTTTGTTTTCACTATATAATCGACGATTTTATCTTTATATTTAGAGTCGATTTCACCAAGGATAACCAGCGGATTTTGAGTGCTCTTGATGGGTTGCGTGTTCATTACATTGGGATTGAACAATTTTAAACTCACCTCAGCTTGACGATCGTTTTGCTTATCGATCAGCGGTTCATCAAATGAAACATTCAAATGAAGCGGTTTTTTCTGACTCCACTCAAAATCAAATTTTTCAGTATTAATATCTAAATCATAAACTGATTCCACATAACTTGAAAACAGACCTACCTGCTCTATTGTCTGCGGAGAACCGGTACCACGATAGCTCTTAGGCCGATCTGCAGTAATTAAAACCAGAGGTAAGGCCTGAAATGTTGCCTCTACTGCTGCCGGTAGCAGCTCTGCAACCGCTGTTCCGGAAGTGGTCAGCACCGCCACAGGTTTTTTAGTGGCTTTTATTAAACCCAAAGCAAAAAAAGCAGCGCTTCTCTCTTCAAAGTAATTAAAAACTTTAAAATTCTGTTCCTTTAAACCGTAAACAAGAGGCGCATTGCGGGCCCCCGCACAAACAACAAGAGTTTCAACCCCGGCCTGTTTCAAAAAAGTAAAAATGTTCAAGGAAAGATCAAAATTAGTCATTGAAAATCCCCATCATTTTCTTTACCGAGTCGCGCTTATTCTGCAGTTCAGTTAACTCAAGTTCGTAGTCACTTTCTTTAGTGACGCCGCAACCGGAGAAAATCTGCACCTGATCGTTTTTAAAAAGCAGATTTCTGATTCCCACAACACAATAAACGCAGTCATTTTCTACAATTGCAAAAGGCGCCGCAAACAAATCTCTCTCTTTCTGAATTGTAAACTCAGAAAATTCTTTTAGCTTAGTCCGATCATTTGGGTACAAACCCATAGCTGAGGTGGGATGAAGTACATCAATTACTTCAAAAACCTGCTCCACATTATTTATTTCAATCTGAAACTCGGTCATTAAATGCAGAAGATATTTCAGCTCCAGTACATCCGTAGGACCTTGTATGGATCTGGCTTTAAAGTTCAGGCTGTTCAATTTATCGATAATATCATCAATCACAATTTGATGCTCATTCAATATTTTTTTATCTGCCATTATTTTATCATGAGCGTTTTCACCTTTTGCATAAGTTCCCGCAAGTGCTACCGTATGCAACTGGCGATCAATACGTGTCCATTGCGCCAATATTTCCGGTGTGTGTCCGATCACACCCTCTTCGTTTTCAAAAAAACCGTAAGACCAGCCGAATGTTTTATTTTGAATTAAATTCTGAATACACCAAAGTAAGTTTTCAACGGTGAATTTAACCAGTCCTTGTTGCCGCATAATCGGAACTGACTTGGATAGTTTTTGATCATTAAAATTAGACTGACTCCATTCAAACTGAGTTTTGAATGGAGCTTCATTCACCGGTTTCCATTCAACCAATGGCCTCTTTGATTGCATGGATGTTAAAAACTCTATAAGTTCTGCCCTATCAAAAAGATGAGTCTTAGCTGCGGAATAAACAGGTTTTTGAGATAAATTACCGTTCTTATTCATGAAATCCCAGAAGTTGGGCTTATAAAGCAGCGCCGAATGCTCTAACAGAGCTGCTTTTACAGAATCATGCCTACTAAAAGGACCGATCATTACTTTAAACAGATCGGGACCGATCTGTAGAAAAGCTCCATATGTTAAAAAGTCTTTTATGTTCAACCCTGTCATGTTATTTTCCCATACCACATTCTGCTTTGATTGTGGTATGAAAAACAGAAAATTGGAATGTGAATATATGGACGTTTATGGTTGTTGAAATTGGAAAAATTCAGATTGGTGGACCGCGATTTACTGTTATCGCAGGCCCTTGTTCAATCGAATCTGAACCCCAGTTTCAAAACACTGCACTTTCAGTTAAAAATTCCGGAGCCAGCGTTCTTCGCGGCGGCATCTGGAAAATGCGCACATCACAAAAAGCATTTCAGGGTTTAGGCCCCGACTCTTTTGAACTTATTAAAAGAGTTAAAGCACAGGTTGGTTTACCGCTTGTTTCGGAAATAACCGATATTCGCCAAATTGAAGAAGTGGCCGGAGTTGTAGACGCCTACCAGGTTGGTGCCCGCAATATGCACAATTACTCATTATTAAAAGAACTTGGCAGGCAGGGAAAGCCTGTTTTACTTAAACGAAATTTTTCTGCTTTTATCGACGAATGGCTGAAAGCCGCTGATTATATTACTTCAGGTGGAAATACACAGGTTATTCTCTGCGAACGCGGTATCCGTACTTTTGAAACTGCCACTCGCAACACTCTTGATTTAAATGCCGTTGTTTATGCTAAAAAACACTCCGGATTACCCGTCATAGTAGATCCTTCACATGCAGTTGGCATTGCTGATCTCGTTCCGCAACTTTGCTATGCGTCCGCCGCTGCGGGAGCTGATGGTATTATGGTGGAAGTTCATCCGAAACCATCTGAGGCTTTGTCAGACGGACCTCAAGCCCTCACTTTTGAAAATTTTGAAAAAATGATGATCCAGCTTGAAAAAGTATTGAATGCCTTTGATAGAGGTTTAAATAAAGCATGAATCATTCTCCCAATCCTGAAATTATTCGCTCGATGTTTTCAAAAGTAGCTTCAAGATATGATCGCGCAAATTCAGTTCTATCAGTTGGAATCCATCACATATGGCGCAAAAAATTAGTTGAACTATCAGGAGCCAAATTAGGCCATAAAGTTCTGGATTGCGCTACCGGAACAGGGGATCTCGCGATTGCTTTTAAAAAAATTGTGGGTGATTCCGGTGACGTTACGGGCACCGACTTCTGTGCTGACATGCTGGAAACAGCTCCTCAGAAAGCCCAAAATAAAAAGTTACTTATTAAATTTGAACAGGCAGATGTCACTCAACTTCAGTACACCGATCAACAATTCGACATCGTCAGCATTTCATTCGGCATCAGAAATGTAAGCGATCCTATTAAAGCTTTATCTGAAATGGCGCGGGTTACTAAGACCGGCGGACGGGTTATGGTTCTTGAATTCGGGCAAATGCAAACTCCCGTTATCAAAGATTTATATAATTTGTATTCTGAAAAAATACTTCCGAAAATAGGTGGCTTTGTGACCGGGCAAAAAGAAGCCTATGATTACCTGCAAAAATCTTCGGCGGCTTTTCCCTGCCGTGAAGGTTTTTTAGACTTGATGAAAAAATCAAACTGCTTTAGTGAAATGAAATATAATCCGGTGAGTTTTGGTATTGCGTATATCTACACAGGGGTTGTGAAGTAAACTGGGAGTCAAAATGAAGTTTTTGTTACTGGCCGTAGTTCTTATAAGTTTTAATTTTGCTCAGTCTCAGGATTTACCATTATATTATGGTCGTGAATTTCTGAGCGGTTACCAGGACGCTTCACTCAAAAACGAAGAAATGAAAACCAAACTTTTTTTAATTCTAAGTGGTGGGCATGTTAAAAATGATCATGCACCGGATACTATTTTGCCCAATTGCAATTCGACGCCCCGATGCACAGAGCATCTCGCGTTAGGCTATAATAAAGCCCGTCAAAAATTATTCGGGCAGCTTTATTTAAAAAAATCTGAAAATGGGACTTATTCGGTAACTGATATTTACTGTGAAAGAACCTACACGGATGCAGATTTCGGCGGATCTCTTACATTCGGTCCTGATCTGGTTCCTCAATCCGGAAATATCATCAATACAGAACACACCTGGCCGCAAAGCCGCTTTACCGGCAGATTTCCGACGGAGTTGCAAAAATCTGATTTACATCATTTATTCCCATCAGATTCAGAAATGAACTCTCATCGTGGATCTTTAAGATTCGGTAATGTCATAAAAGATGTGGAGCCTTTAAAGTGTCCGATGGATCATTTAGGCCATCAGGCTGATGGTGCAATTGTTTTTGAAGTACCTAAAGCTCAGCGCGGTAATACCGCTCGAGCCATTTTTTATTTTGCAACCCGCTATCAAATGAAAATTTCTGCTCCTGAAGAAGCGGCGCTTCGCCAATGGCATAAAGAAGACCCCGTTGATGCCGAAGAATTTTCCCGTAATCAGCAGATTGAATTGCTACAGGGTGATCGCAATCCCTTTATCGACTTTTATGATTTAATCGATCGCATTTCCTCTTTTCAGTAGATCGCAGCGTACTAATTAGATACGAAATTTCAAGAGCTGAAAAAAGCTGCTGGACCATTGTCTAATAAAAATAAAATACGGTAAATTCAGGCCTTATTCGGCCGATAAATTGAATATGAAGAAATATTACATAATTTTAGCTGTTCTGGGCTTATTCATTGGCTATTTTTCTAAGATGAATTTCTGGTTTGAAGATGCACGCGAGGTCTTTTTTCCGATTTCCAAAGCACAACTGAAAGCTAAAAAAAATGCCGTTGCAGTTACATGGAAATCCGCTTCCGAAGATGCATCTCCCGCTGATTCAACACCTTCACCGAGCACATCTTTACCACAGCCAGTGGACCTTGAAAAATTGTCGCAATATGAATTGTTCCATCAGCTGTACAATGCCAGAATATTACAGGAGGCTACGAATCACGAGTTTTATTTTGAAAAAATAAAAGCACGCTTAACATCTAAGTATCCTATTGCCGTGAAAACAGAACATAAAAGTAATTACGAAAAAGAAGTTGCCGATCGTTTAGGGTTGTTACGAGCGATGTCGCACTTTTGGCCCAGCCCGAAAGAAGTTCATTATGATCATAAAACCATAAAGCAGTTTTTTTATGAAGTGGCCAACAACAAAGATGAAAATCTCATGGTCAGACGCCAGGCTTACAGAAACTGGTTAAGCTTCGGCAATTCCGTTTCGAGAAATGATAAAGGCCGTTTTATTGCCAGCAACGACGATCGCCTGCTCCATCTGGTTTCTTTGTCGGATGAAAATTTAATTGAAACATTAACTGAAAGTGCAGAGTAACATGAATTTTTTATTTTTATTTATTTTATGTTTTTCTTTTGCATATTACCTCACCGGAAATGAGCCAGCACCGGCCTCAGCCACTCGTGAGCCCAGCTCTGAAATAAAAAAAGAAACCCGTAATAGTTATGCCAATTTACCCTGCCCGACTGAAAAAGACTTCATGATCTGGTCCGCAGAACTGAATATGGATCCCATCGAAGGCGCCAGTTTAGATTTAGGCTGTAAAAATAAAACGTACCGTACTCAGATGGCGCAGGCTCTGGCTCTGGCAAAACAGATAAAAATTAATTTTCCTAAAAAGTGGGCCCCTAGCGTACAGGCCGAAATCAAAAACTCATATGATTACATAAAAATTAATACCAATAAGCTGAAAATAGATCTAAGCCAGGCTAATTCGGTTGCCCGCAATCAAACAGCGATAAAACAAATTGAACTAGGCGGAATGTTTTTTAAAGAAGAACCACTTGAAGCCATCAGTGTACTGATGCATGAAGCCCGACATTCGGATTTACGGGATCAGGGCCATACGCTTTGCCGCATCGGAGATATTCCTAAAACTCAGGGGGGATGCGATTCCTATTTTTCAAATAAATCAGAAGATGCCGGCGCCTACGGTTACGGAACTCTTTATGAATTAGCTTTAGGTCAATATTCAAACAACTTAGACCCTGCTGAAAAAGAGTTAATGATTACAAATGCATTTACCGGCCTCAGCACGAGATTTAATGTTTTCAGATCCGGCCTTGCTAAGCATTTTGATATTGTAACAGTACTTTTAGACGACGGCAGTTTAGCGTGGTTGCACCCTTACACTTTTGAATTGATTCCGCTGAAAATCGAACTTCCCAAATTTCAGGAAAAATTTAAAAAGATAGAGTACTCACCGCGCACCGGCTCGCTGCTACTCTTCACTGAGTCAAGCCGCCTTTTTGTATGGGGGCCACGCTTTAAAGCAAATCGCCCTACTCCTGAAGCCACAACCGACGACGATCGATTTATTCACATTTCCCGACAGTATGTTCCTTACGATGCTGATGCAACCCGGTATACCACCTTAAAAACAAATGGCCGTCTGGAATATATTAGATACAACACTGATCTCAATAAGTCGGTCATGTTACCTTATCCATTGTACGCCAATCAGCAAGAACCCAATCCTGTGGTGCCCAACTTAAAATCTTTTGTGTTAGCCCATGGTTTTAATTCTTATTTTCTTGATGCTCAGGGTTTACTGACCCGCGCTCATCGTTATGCAAATGAACCCAATTTTATTTTTGATCCGAATGTGCAAAGTAATACCGGCGGATGGAAAACAGCAACAGGCGGTGCATTTTACGATGATCTGGTATTAACGGACTCAGACGGAAAATTAAACAATGTCACCGTCACTTATACGGGTGAAAACTCCGATGAAACTTACGCAAAAGAAGTTTACCCTTTTCAATCTGAAAAACCGGCAAAAAAGTATCTCCAAGGGCTTCAATTCCATGCGGTACTTGATGAAGACGGCGGACTTTCAATAGAAAATTACCGATTAAAAGATAGTCGGCAGTATTACAAACACCTAAGCAAAAAAATTGTAGATTTTGTTATCACCCGACTGACTTTGCCAGAATCCAACTTATACAAACCTAAAGACTTTAACGACAGCTTACTCCGAAAATGTAATATCAAAAAAGTTATTGAAACTGTCGGATACGGTTCTGTGCTGGG
>JAYTFA010000171.1:0-7239 GCA_043734765.1 Pseudobdellovibrio sp.
ATTAAAGACTGGCTGAATATAAAATCGATATGGTCTTTGCGTTTAACGCCAAAAGAAGCTGACGCTATCATTAAGATTGCTGGCGATAATCAATGCGACCCGCAAGGCTTTGTGATTACTGCGGCCGCTTTAAAGGAACAAAGGGACTATATGTCGGAGCATGCGGATTTGTGTGCTTCACACGAAGCCACTTTAGAAAAGTTCTAGTACAGTTATATGAAAATTTTATTGTTTTTTCTGATATTCAATCTTGTGGCTTGTGCCTCCTATTTTAAGCGTAAGGAATGCGAATCTACAAATTGGTTTAACTATGGCCAAAGTGTGGCGTTAGAGGGGCGAAGGCTTACCGGCGATCAATTTATTTCTGAATGCAATCAGGCTGAGGCCGATGTGCGTGAGTCGGATTTGGATCGCGGGTTTAAGAGCGGTATGCAGAAATACTGTGAACCCGAAACGGTGT
Source organism: Pseudobdellovibrio sp. (assembly GCA_043734765.1). GTDB lineage: Bacteria > Bdellovibrionota > Bdellovibrionia > Bdellovibrionales > Bdellovibrionaceae > Pseudobdellovibrio. The sequence continues at coordinate 461 of JAYTFA010000171.1, forward strand.
TTCAGATCGGAAAAAACGGAAATTTTTTTTCCAGTGAAATGTGCACCGGCCAAGGCCTCAATGTCTTACACGCTCAACATCGCGTCGGCGTGATCGAGTATTGCCAGAAATCCAACGCTTATTCGGCGGGAACTAAAGGTAAAGCCTATAATAAAATTTGCCCAGCCAATCTTGAAACTTCATTTTTACCTGAATTTAATCGGGGACGTAAACGATACTTGGGCGCGGTTTTAGCGGAAAACCAAAAAATGATGGATAAGCTCGATCATGAACTTGCAAGCTTACAATCCGACTTAAGGTTTAAAACAAGCGAACTTCAAAGATATCAGTATATGACCAATAAAGATGAAAAATTTTTGAATAGAGTCGGTGAGCTGAATCGGGAAACACAAAGCTTAGATTATCTAATCCGGGAAAAGCAAACAGAACAGAATCGTTTGCGCAGCAAAAATAGGGAAGTTAATCTTGAGTTGGTTAAGTTAGATTAAAAAATCGTTCTGCCACGGCCGGTGCCTGAACACAATTTAGAGCCAAATCAAGTTAGAAGGGTTCTGGGGTGCCTGGCAGTATTGCATTTACTTCCTGAGGGAGGTAAAATATGTTTAATGCGTTTAAGTACACAAAACAGCTGAAGAAGCCGGTTTTTCGAGAGAACAAGCCGAAATACAGCTTCAGGTAATAACAGAAATTGTCGAGGGTGAGTTGGCTACAAAACAGGACCTAACAATATTAGAAACAAATATTTTGAATATTTTCGAGTTAAAAACTAATAATCTTGAAAGTAAAATAACAAATCTTAAATCTGATTTGGAAAATAAAATTATTCAGACTGAATACCGACTTACGATCAAGCTGGGAAGTCTCTTGATTCTGGGCTTTACAACGATGGCAACTTTGATGAGGTTTTGGCTGGTTAAGTAATAACTAATTTAATCCCGGCTTCATCAATCGTAATTAATTTTTTCTTGTAGATTCCGCCCAAAGCCATTTTGTATTTTTTCTTACTGACGCCGAATAATTGGTAAATTGTTTCCGGGGAACTCTTGTCTGTTAAGGGTAAAAAACCATCTTTTTCTTTTAATAGGTCTAATATTTTTTGACCTAAATCTCCGGCTCCCTTGCTGCCAAAAGGTTGCAAAGCCAAATCAATCTTACCGTCTTCACGGATTTTTTTGATAAAGCCTGCAACCTGATCTGAATAACGTAAATCCTGAAACACTTCATTTTTGTAAAGTATACCTAAATGCTTGCCGTTAATGATCGCTTTAAAACCCAGATCTGTTTCGCCGATGATCAGCAAATCCACTTTTTGTTCCGGTGTATAAACCGAAGTGTCTTTTTCGAGGAATTTTTCTAGGCGCATAGAAGAAGCTGTGCGGCCCGTATTATCGATATACAAATAAACAATTATTTCGTGGCCCGGTACGAGCTCACGGGTTTGTTCGCGGAAAGGCAAAAACAAATCTTTGGGTTGACCCCAGTCCAAAAAAGCCCCAACGGGCTCAATTGAAACAACTCTTAAAATGGCGAATTCTCCGACTTTGGGTGAAGCTTCGGTGTCTGTCATAGTGATAAAATATCCTTATTGGTTTAAAATGAAATTACAGCATAACACCATGCACCAGCAAGCTATGTTTCTTGATATGTAAACTCTTTGTTCTATTCTTACTTTTTGATTTAATCGTTAGGAGAGTGCTATGCAGACAGTTTTGCCGATTGAGCCTGTGATCTGTCACAATTTAATTAATGGTGAGTGGATTAAAGGTGAGGCCGGAGCCCCTGATATTTTTTCTCCGTATAATGGAAAAAAAATCGGTGAATTTTCAATTCCCTCTCAAAATCAGATTGAAATTGCAATTCGCGCCGCAAGCGATGCTCAGATAAGCTGGGGAAAGGCTCCTATCAAAGAGCGCAGCCAGATCCTTTACAATTTCAGAAATATTCTTCTGCGGGATATTGATCAGATAGCCCACCTAAAAAGTTCAGAGTGCGGAAAAACTTTTGCCGAAGCCCGCGCAGGCTTGATGAAAGGCCTTGAAGTGTTAGAGTTTGCTCTTTCGATTCAAAATCTGGATCTTGGAGGCAAAGTTGAAGTTTCCCGCGGAGTCACTTGCGAATACCGACGTCAACCTCTGGGGGTTGTGGCCAACATCACTCCTTTTAATTTTCCGGCCATGGTTCCTATGTGGACGATTCCAATTTGTTTAGCACTGGGAAATGCCTATGTTTGGAAGCCCTCTGATAAGACGCCGTTAACCGCGCTTAAAATTGCAAATGCCTTAATTGAAGCCGGCCTACCGAAAGGTGTTTTTACGGTTCTTCACGGTGGCGCATTTACGGTAGATGCAATTATTGATCACCCTTCGGTTAAAGCTATCGGATTTGTGGGTTCTACTAAAATTGCAAAAATTGTTTATCAACGGGGAACGCAATTAGGTAAACGTGTTTTAGCTTTAGGCGGTGCAAAAAATCATATCGTACTGCTTCCGGATGCCAATCAGGAAATGAGCGGACTCGGGATTTCAGATTCTTTTACCGGCTGTGCCGGGCAAAGATGTATGGCAGCCTCTGTGCTGCTGGCAGTGGGAAATGTGGACCAGCATATTCAACAGATTATAAAACGCGCGTCTTCACTGGAGCTCGGAAAAGACATGGGCGCATTGATTTCAAAATCCCAGCGTGATTTTTTGGTTGAATCTATCGGACGCATTGAAAAAACCGGCGCAAAAATTTTATTAGACGGCCGCAAAAGTAAAGTGCCCGCAGGATTTACGGAAGGAAACTGGCTTGGTCCTACGATCTTTGATCAGATTCCGGCAGGTTCTGAAGCGGCCACGGTGGAATTGTTCGGTCCGATTTTAAGTATTGTTCGCTGTAAAGATCTTTCTGAGGCCATGAAAATAGAAAACTCAGTGGAGTACGGAAATGCCTGTAGTGTGTTTACATCAAGTGGTCCATTGGCAGATCGGGTTGCCCGTGAAGCTTCTACCGGAATGGTTGGCATTAATATCGGCGTGCCGGTTCCACGTGAACCTTTTTCTTTCGGTGGAACCAACGCTTCAAAATTCGGACACGGCGATATAACAGGTCATCACAGTCTGGATTTCTGGTCCGACGTAAAAAAAATAACGACTAAATGGGAAACCCAGAGCGATTCAAACTGGATGTCCTAAAGGGGATTTGAAGATGTTAAAAAAAGATAAAAGATCACCGCATATTATTCTGGCGTCTCAAGCCAATTTAAAATTTAAAGAAACTCTTCCCGTTAAGTGGGGAGCGGCCTCTGCCATGGAGCGTGGACCGATCGTGGCCTCTCATACCGATCATAAAAATCGAAATGCCATTGGCGCACACAGTGGAAGTTACACTGTTTACCGCGCACTCTCGGTAGCCAGCGGAAAGTTTCCGTCTTTGCACCGACCGGATTTAAATAACACTCAAAGCCCCGTCAAAATTGGGCCCTATCCGCAATGGAAAGATCCGTTAAAAATGGTAACCGTTGATCCTTGGGGATTGGACCCGCAAATTCAGTTTAAATCTTTATTTGAAGAAGGTTATGATATTCGCCCTTCAATTTCGGTAACTCAGGCCCATCTGCAGATCCCTGAACTTAATCAGGCGCTCGACAGTGGCCGATTAAAAATCGACGGGAAAATCATAAAAGAAAACCGCGATGTTCGCGTTACCAAAGTGGCGATAGATCCTGTTTGGTATCTTCCGGGAATTGCAGAACGCCTCGGAGTTGACGAGGGCTTTCTGCGAAGCACTTTATTTCAGGAAACCGGCGGAATGTATCCTGAGTTCATCACTCGTCCTGATCTTAAAGTCTGGCTGCCGCCGATCGGGAGCTCAACGGCTTATATATTCGGGGATGCAACTGATTTGGCAAAGCCCGAAGTGGAACTCACCTGCAGAGTGCATGACGAATGCAATGGTTCTGATGTTTTTGGTTCTGACATCTGCACCTGCCGCCCGTACCTGATGTACGGGATTGAAGATGCCGCGCGTACGGCACAAAAAGGCGGAGTGGGAATTATTATTTATTATCGTAAAGAGGGTCGCGCGCTCGGCGAAGTCACTAAATTTCTGGTTTACAACGCCCGCAAACGGCAAGAGGGTGGCGACACGGCCGCCACTTATTTTCACCGAACCGAGTGCGTAGCCGGTACAGAAGACGCGCGCTTTCAGGAGTTTATGCCGGATTGTTTACATCTTTTCGGTATTACAAAAATTCATAATCTGCATTCTATGAGCAATATGAAATATGATGCCATCGTCAAAAGCGGTATTGAAGTGGTTAATCGTGTTTCCATTCCGGACAATTTGATTCCGCAGGATGCACAAGTTGAGATGGAAGCCAAAAAAGCTGCCGGCTATTTTTCCACAGATGCCAAAAAAACCGCTGAAGATCTGAAAAAAGTAAAAGGGAGAGGAATACAGGAGTGAAACTAAATCTCAGTTCTGAGCAGATAAATTATTTACTTACTCCTGCCGCTATTCGTGAGCGCGCAGCTCAAATCATGGAGTTAACTCAAGCCGGTAAAACCGCTTTTGAGTTTCATCCTGAAAAACTAAAACCCACCGTTGACTACGTGTTAGCAGTAATTCAGAAAAAATATCCGGATTTGAATATACCTTTCCACTCGCGCTGGGGGCACTTTCGCGCAGGCAACATTGATCGGGCTGCAGAATTTGCGGTTCATTTTGAAAAGGCTGATGCAATCGAAAAAGCCAGATCACAATTGGATCTGGTGATCACGTCTGTTTTGCTGGATGCAGGCGCAGGGGCCGAATGGTCTTATTCAGAAGAAAATTCAAAAAAAGTTTTTAACCGCTCGGAAGGTTTGGGCGTTGCCAGTTACCACATGTTCTGTTCCGGAGTGATGTGTTCTGATAAAAAATCCCTAAAGGCAGACGAGCAAGGGCTTAAATCGGTTACCTCTGATGATCTGAAAAAATATTTTCAGGTGAGCGATGCGAATCCGCTTGTAGGTGTTGAGGGACGTGTTCAGTTATTAAATAATTTAGGAAAGGCTATGGAGAATAGGACCATTTTTAAAGATGGTCGCCCCGGCAATATCATTGATTACCTACAAAAAAAATGCGGAAAAATAATTCCGGCTACCGAGATATTAAAAGCGGTGCTGGATGGGCTTGGCATCATCTGGCCCGGGCGCTTATCTGCCGCAAATATAAACCTTGGTGACGTTTGGATGCACTCTCAACTCGGCGAAGCCGGTTCGTTTCAGTCGCTTGTGCCGATTCATAAACTCTCACAATGGATGACCTACTCTTTGATTGAGCCCATTATCGAGGCGGGATTTACGGTTACAAATGTTGAAGGCCTAACCGGGCTTGCTGAATACCGTAATGGCGGACTGATGATTGATTCAGGTCTTTTGACTTTAAAAAATCCTGAAAATCTTAAGAGAGACTGGGCGCCGGGGGCGGATTTGATCATTGAGTGGCGCGCCTTAACAGTTTTGTTGCTGGATCAAATCGGCGCCGAAGTGCAGAAAGCTCTCGGAAAATCCCCGCAGGATTTTCCTCTGGCAAAAGTGCTTGAAGGCGGAACTTGGTGGGCCGGGCGTTTTATCGCTCAGGAAAAAAGAACGGGCGGAGCGCCCCCTTTAAATATTACCAGCGACGGTACAGTTTTTTAAAACAGTGAGGAATATATGCCAGGAAAAATTACAGTTATAGATCATCCGTTATTGAAACATAAGTTAGGCTATTTACGTGATAAAAACACCGGTTCATCGGAATTTCGCGAATTGGTAAAAGAAATCAGCCGGATATTGGCTCATGAAGTGATGCGCGACTGGACCGAAATGCGAGAGGTTGTTGTAGAAACTCCCATAGCACAGACAAAAGTTGAACGCATCTCAAATGCGCCGGTGGTGGTGTCGATATTGCGCGCCGGAAACGGAATGCTGGATGCAGTACTTTCGATGATCCCGTTTGCTTCTGCCGGCTTCATCGGAATTTACCGTGATAAATTTATTCACAATACAGTTGAGTATTACTTTAAGATGCCGGCCGATATTAAGGGTAAAATGGCCATTTTGTGTGATCCATTGGTTTCCACAGCTGACACCATGATTGCGGCCATCGACCGTCTGAAAAGTTACGAAGTAAAAAGAATTCGTATTTTATCTATTCTCTGCAGCGACTTTGCAATTCAGAAAATTCATAATTTTCATCCGGATGTGGATATTTTTACAATCAGTATTGAGAAAGAAATTAATGATCTGGGCTACTTAGTTCCGGGACTGGGTGATGCGGGAGACCGGCTTTATCAAACCAAGTAATGCAAATCAGCCATTCTTGTTAGGGGTAGCGGGAGGCAGCGGCTCAGGAAAAACATTTTTTTCGGAAGCTCTTGTTCGTAAACTCGAAGAAACGACAGGCCAAAATGTCTGCGAAATCGTTTACCAGGACAATTTTTATATTGATCAATCACATCGGTTTGATCGCGATGGCGGAAGTGTTAATTTTGATCATCCCGACAGCATCGATTTTTTATTATTGGCCGAGCATCTGAAAATTCTGAAATCGGGACGGGTTACTGAAATTCCCACTTATGATTTTGCCACCCACAAAAGAAAAACTGCAACCGCTCAGGTGCTGCCGAAAAAGATCATAATTGTGGATGGCATCTTAATTTTTCACTCTCAAGCCGTACGTGTGTTGTTTGATGATCTTATTTTTTTTGAAACTCCTGAAGAGTTGCGTTTTCAACGACGCCTTGAGCGAGATGTAAAAGAACGTGGTCGTAC
>JAYTFA010000172.1:0-3110 GCA_043734765.1 Pseudobdellovibrio sp.
GGATTCCTGCGCAAATGATAATTGCGGCAGCAGATAGAGAGTGCCGAAGACGAAGAGAGTTTTAAATAAGGTTTTAACTTTTAGATTTGTCAAACTAGTACGCCGACAAGTTCAGTACCTAAATCCAAAGCTATCAATTGCCCTTGATTGGAATCCTTGCATGGATCTTCGGGCTTTTCATATGTTCCGCCTATTCCCGCGGCGAGATCTAAACCATTCATCCACATCTCTGTTGTGGCCGCAATTTGACCCGGCACAGTCCAATTGTATGTTAGAGCCGTGCCCGCAGCGCATTGTTCCGGTGTACCGCAAGGACCAACTACAAACTTTGGTTGGTCGCCATCGGCCGTAACTGGGGGTGGTGGGGCAGCAGCAGCTACTGGAGCCGGAGGTGCAACAGCAGGAGCTGCGGTACTGGCCAGCTTCGTAGCAATTTCTTTTTCTTTTGCTGCTTTTTCGGCAGCGACTCGTGCCTGCTCCTGTTTTTCCTGAGTGGTCATCATTGTGGTTTTAGCACAGTCAGTTCTGAATTTTTCCAGGTAGCGGCTCTCTTCCGCAATTGTAACCAGAATTTTAACTCTGAAGTCTTTTAATTTTTTAGCTGCGCATTCTTCCAGCGCTGAAGTTGCATGAGCTACAGAAGTTAAAAAAAATAAAGAGATTATATAATTAACTGATTTCATTAGGGCCCGTCCTGTCCGTCAGGCACTACATAAGTCGGAGTTTGGGTAGGAGTTGCCGGAACAGGAGCCGTGGCCGCAGCGGCAGCAGCTGAAGTAACCGTTCGGACAATAACCGCAGCAACGATGGCTGCAACTTTTGGATCAACAGGCTTCGTTGCAGCTACTTTCGGTTTGACCGGTCCGCCGTCAGTGCGGACGCACTTCCAAGTATTACAACAAGGATGCTCATTAATGACGACACCTATCTGGGTGCCTTCACATTGATTACCTAGGCCTTTACAAAAACATATTTGATCTTTGTAGGAAGGATCTGGATCTTTTACGATTTTCCATTCATACTTTGCTTTTTTAGTGGCTACAACCTGCGGGAGGGTATCGAGCTTTGTATTTTTTATTTTTTCAGCCATCTTTTTGAGTTCTTCTTGTGTGGCGAAGGAACTCATACAAGCAACTCCAACAATATCTGTTCCAGTATCCAGCGCTATCATTTGGCCCTGATTAGAGTCATTACATGGATTTTCAGGTTGTTCGAAAGTACCACCTAAGCCAGATGCTTGATTGAAATTATTTCCCCACAGCTCTCCCAAATAGGCTTGCAGGCCCGGTGATGACCAGGTGTATTTTGGAGTGCGGGCATCCCGCATAATAGAAGCACATTGTTCTGTCGTACCGCAGCCGCCAAAAACAGCCTCAGAAGATCCGCTTGCACTTGCGGGAGGAGCAACTGCTGTTGTAGATTTAGGAGCGGGAGGAGGAGCTGCAACAACAGCGGGTTTAGGCGGTGTAGTTACTTTTTCTTTTGCATCTTTTGCCGCTTTTTCTGCTGCCTGACGGGCCTGTTCCTGCTTCTCTTGAGTTGTCATCTGAGTGTCCTTGGCGCAGTATTTGGTGAATTTTTCTAAGTATTTAGGTTCGTCAGCTATTGTAACCAGAGTTTTAATTCTGAATTCTTTTAATTTTCTTTCTGCGCAGATTTCCAAAAGAGTTTTAGATTGAGCGAATGAAGATATGAAAAATAAGCCCGAAAGCAAAGTTACACCAAGATAGTTCATAATTCCTCCATATTGGTTTATCGGGATTTTAATAAAACTACTGAAGAGCCAAAACGTTACAAAGTATCAGAGTGAGGCATAAAATCGGCTTTACTCCGTATCAATATAAAGCTAATAAATAGAAATATGTCGGATACCTATTTCACGCCCGCGAGTGATTCTCATAAGAAAAAAGAAAAAGAAAAAGCGAAATTGCTCCGCCACGGAAGCTGGTGGAAACAAGTTTTAGGTAAAGGATTATGCTATCACTGTGAAACAAAGTTTAAAGCAGATGAACTGACGATGGATCATTTAATCCCCATTTCCCGTGGGGGCAAATCCGATAAAAAGAACTGCGTTCCGAGTTGCAAAGAGTGCAATACTAAAAAAGGCTATAAAACGCGCGCTGAAATGGCTATGGATGAGCTTAAAAAGCGTGAAGACTAAACTTTAGTAGTTAAAAGATTGGCAAAAAATACTAATCTGTAGGCATTTCCATGCGTTAACGCATCGCGAATATCAAGAGGGCTTGATTTTAAGTCCTCATTACCCCTTCAATGAAATAGTAAATAATTAATTTTGGCCTCTAGATGCTATAAGCTCTTTTCATCAAAAAACAATGAAAAATTGGCTAAATTTAGGGTGTTTTTTTGATAAAAAAAGGGGTCTATGATGAGCAAAATCACAAAAAGTAGTACTGCAGAGTATTTTGCAAAGAACCTTCAGCAAGTAGGATTTTCGTCGCCGCTTAAGGCCGTTTTAACAACCTTAAAAGAAGCGGTCGATAATTCGCTGGATGCCTGTGAATATAATAGTATTTTACCCGAACTGGAAATTGAAATAGGTAAGGTCGGAACCGGCTCAACCAAGAATACGGATCTAGTTAAAATCGTTGTTGAGGATAATGGGCCCGGAATTGAGTCCGAAGATTTAGCCAAAGTTTTCGGTGAGTATTTAGCCTCTTCTAAATTCGGTCGCGGGCAGTGTTCGCGAGGCCAACAGGGTATCGGTATTTCGGCTGCAACCACATGGGCGCAGATGACCAATGCAAAAGGCGTTCAGGTTCAGTCTAAAACAAAAAATATGCGTAAAGCCATTTCTGCTCAGGTGGATGTGGATATTAAAACCAATACCGGCGTTGTTAAAAATAAAGAAATGGTGGATTGGAAAAATAAAAATCACGGAGTGCGCGTAGAATTTTTAATTGATGGGCGAATTCAGTTAAACGGTGATGGCGGCCTTTTGACCTACATCGAAGGAACTGCCCTTTTAAATCCGCACGTGACCATGAAGTATAAATTAGCTGACGCGGATTGGGTTACTACAGACAGAGTGAGCACTCAAACTCCTGAAATTCCGGAAGCTACTTTACCGCATCCGCACACCTTTAAATTAG
>JAYTFA010000173.1:0-5531 GCA_043734765.1 Pseudobdellovibrio sp.
TGCTTTGGGTCTTTTTTCATCTAAATACTTATCGGGAGTTTTTGAGAATTTATTAAGTAAAACGGCTCAATTAGATGTGTTCCATTATGATATTTCTGACAACACCAGACGAGATAAAGGTCTGTTTGATTTCGCTCCTGCAAAGTAATAAGATTTCAACCTATGAAACATTCTGAAATTGAAACAAAATGGCAAAAAATCTGGCAACAAAAACAGGCTTATCAAGCTGATAACAACTCTACTAAACCAAAATATTATGCACTTGATATGTTTCCGTACCCTTCAGGCTCCGGGCTGCATATGGGGCACATCGCTTCTTACACACCCACCGACATTGTCTCCCGATACAAGCGGGCCAAGGGTTTTAACGTGCTTCATCCAATGGGCTATGATGCTTTTGGCCTGCCTGCCGAACAATATGCAATTCAAACAGGAGTGCATCCTTCTATCACGACTCAAACGGCAATCGAAAGTTTTCGGGCCACTTTAACCCGTTATGGTTTCAGTTTTGACTGGTCACGCGAAATATCAACCTGTGAGCCCGGGTATTATAAATGGACGCAGTTTATATTTTTAAAACTTTTTGAAAAAGGTCTGGCTTACCAGAAAGAGGTACCGGTTAACTGGTGCCCGGCATTAAAAACGGTCTTGGCCAACGACGAAGTAATCGACGGAAAATCTGAGCGCGGTGGCCACCCCGTTGTACGGGTTCCGATGAAACAATGGATGCTGAAAATTACCGATTATGCAGAAAGACTTTTGAATGATCTGGACAAACTGGATTGGCCCGAAAGAACCAAAGAAGGCCAGCGCAATTGGATCGGAAAATCAGAAGGGGCTGCTGTTCAATTCAAAATTAAAAACTTTGATGAAAAATTGGAAGTCTACACCACGCGGCCTGACACAATTTACGGGGTCACATTCATGGTGCTGGCGCCGGAACACCCGCTTGTTAAGCAAATCACTTCAAGTGAGCAAAAAAATTCAGTGTCCGATTACCTTCAATCCACTGCGAAAAAATCAGATGTGGATCGTAAGGCCAACACAGAAAAAACCGGAATTTTCACTGGCGGATTTGCAATTAACCCGCTCAACAACAAGGAAATTCCGATCTGGATTGCAGATTACGTGATGATGGATTATGGCACAGGCGCCATCATGGCAGTTCCCGGCCACGACGAGCGCGATTTTGAATTTGCCCAAAAATTTAATTTACCCATTTTGAGAGTGCTGGAGTCTGAAACAGAATTACCCTTCACAGAAGACGGTAGGCTCTGCAATTCGGATTTTCTGAACGGACTTACCAAAGCTGAAGCCATTAAAAAAATGAATGATCACTTAGAAAAGACCAATCTCGGAAAAAAACAGATTCAATATAAACTTCGCGACTGGCTTTTCAGTCGTCAACGTTACTGGGGCGAGCCGTTTCCGATTTTACATTCAGCCGATGGAAGCAAAAAAGCCGTTCCCTACAACGAACTTCCGGTTGTTTTACCAGAGGTCGATAATTTTGAGCCTTCCGACTCCGGCGAAGCTCCATTGGCTAACAACAAGAAGTGGGTTCAATACGCAGAGGGCGTAAGGCGAGAAACCGATACCATGCCGGGAGCTGCTGGTTCTTCGTGGTATTTCCTGAGATATACAGATCCTCATAATTCCCAAGCGCCTTTTGCGCCCGAAGTTGCTAAATACTGGATGCCCGTAGATCTGTATGTCGGCGGAGCCGAACACACCGTTGGTCATCTTCTGTATTCGAGATTTTGGACCAAGGTGCTTTTTGATGTGGGACTTTCTCCAGTGGACGAACCCTTCAGAAAATTAGCTCACCAAGGAATGATCCTAGGACCTGACGGTGAAAAAATGTCAAAGTCCCGCGGCAATGTTATCCCCGCCGATGATGTGGCAAAAGATTCAGGTGTGGATGCCTTAAGATGTTTCGTGTGTTTTTTGGGCCCTATGGACAAAGACAAACCATGGAATTCAAACGGCATCGACGGCGTTAAACGTTTTCTGGATAGGCTCATGAGATTGGCTATCAATGAGGCAACCGGTGAAACGATTGCAACAGATGACAACTTAAATCCTCAGGTTGAAAAAATCTTACACAAGACCATTAAAAAAGTTTCGGAAGACATTGAAGCCTTAAGTTTTAATACCTGTATCAGCCAGATGATGATTTTAGTAAATGAGATGTACAAACACGAATGTAAATCTAAAAAAGTTTTGCTCCCATTAGCTCAGTTATTACAACCCTTTGCACCCCATACCGCAGAAGAGCTTTGGAGCGTACTCGGTGGCGAAGGCCTTGTCGTCACCGCAGCTTGGCCGCAATTCAAACCCGAACTTTGTACGGACAATATGATAACTCTGGGTGTTCAAGTTAATGGCAAAATGCGCGGAACCGTGCATATTTCTATTGAGACGAACGAAGCGGATGCAATCAAGGCGGCACTTGAAATCCCTACGGTGTCGTCAGCGTTGGCCGGAAAGGCTCCAACCAAAGTTATCTACAAAGCCGGTAAGATTTTAAACCTGATTATAGCTTTGTAACCACTTGGTAATTTGTCTCGTAAAAATCTTGCAAGCCCCCGAAAGAAACTGTAAACGATTATCATAAAAACAGTTTTTTTTGGGAGGGCCCCATGAATTTAGAATCCGGTCTTACGACTCATTCACCAAAATCACCTACGCATGCTTTTGATAAAAACAAATCAAGTGATTGGTCCGTTGAAAAAAGCGCAAAAGTTTACGGTATTAATAATTGGGGTGCCGGCTATTTCAGAATTAATCAGGCCGGTAATGTTTCGGTTACGCCTAAAGGTGATAAAGGACCTTCGGTAGACCTTTTTGAATTAACCCAGGAATTGCAGGATCGCGGAATCCGTATTCCTATCATGATTCGCTTTCCCGACATCATCAAAGAGCGCGTTCATTTACTTCATTCTTGCTTTCAAAAAGCTTTTGCCGACCACAATTACAAAGGAAAATACTGCGGAGTTTATCCGATCAAAGTAAACCAGCAGCGTCACCTCGTTCAGGAACTTGTAAAATACGGAAAAGAAGTAAGTCTGGGTCTTGAGTGCGGTTCCAAACCCGAGCTTCTGGTTGTGCTTTCCATTATGAATACGCCGAACGGTGTGATTATCTGTAACGGTTTTAAAGATTCCGAATATGTTGAAACAGCTTTGTTGGCCCAAAAAATCGGTCGCGAAATAATTATTGTTGTGGATCGTAAAGACGAGTTGAAATTAATCACTGATGCTGCAAAAAAATTAAATATAAAACCTAAAATCGGTTTCAGAGCCAAGCTGAACACCCAGGGTGCGGGCAAATGGGTTGATTCCGCAGGTGCCCGTTCTAAATTCGGTTTAACGGCAGTTGAAATCGTTGAAGGCCTCGAATTTCTTAAGCGCCAGAACATGCTCGATTGTCTTGAGTTGCTTCACTACCACATCGGTTCTCAGGTTCCGGCTATCCAAAGTATTAAATCCTCACTTAAAGAAGCGGCCCGCTTTTACACTGAACTCCACTCTCTGGGCGCAAAGCTTAAATACATCGACGTGGGTGGCGGTCTGGGCGTTGATTACGACGGAACCGGCTGGTCTGACTCCTCTATCAACTATTCTGAGCAAGAGTACGCAAATGACGTTGTTTCTACTCTGCAAACGCTTTGCGATGAGAAAAATGTTCCTCATCCCAATATCGTCACTGAATCCGGCCGGGCTTTAGTTGCACATCACTCGGTTCTTGTTTTCAATGTCATGGGCGTAAACAATCTTTTCAGACAAGATCCGCCGGCACCGGCTTCAAAATCCGACCCTGCCATCATGCAGGAACTTCAGTATATTTTTGAAAAACTGAACATCGAAAATATCAATGAATGTTTCAACGATTTAATGCAGTCAAAATCTGAAACCTTAAATCTTTTCACTTATGGAGTTCTGAACCTCACCCAGCGTGCATGGTGCGAGAGTATGTTCTTTGCCATCGCCACACGAATGCTGGGCCTGGCACAGGCCACTCCTGATTGTGACGACATCGTATCCGAACTTCGCGAAACGCTTTGTGATACTTACTTCTGTAATTTCTCGGTATTTCAATCCATTCCGGACTCTTGGGCCGTTGGACAACTTTTCCCGGTCATGCCGATTCACAATCACGTTAATGAACCCTATCATGAAGCCACTCTGGCCGATTTAACCTGCGATTCTGACGGTAAAATCGAAAAATTTATCGACACGGAAACAGGCGAAGTAAAAAAGACTTTAAGAGTTCATCCATTTAAAGAAGGCGATGCCCCTTACTTTTTAGGTGTGTTCTTAACAGGCGCATATCAGGAAATTCTCGGCGATTTACACAATCTGTTCGGCGATACCGATGCAGTTCATATCTCCATTCAGGAGTCCGGCTACACCGTAGATCATTACATCCCTGGCGACACCGTAACTGAAGTTTTAACTTACGTTCAATACGGCAGAGCCGAAATGGTCGACAATGTCCGCCAGTTCACTGAAGAAAGTATTGCTAACGGTAACATTACCAAACAAGAAGCCAAAGCCCTCATCAAGCACTACGAAGAGGGACTTTCCGGCTACACTTACTTAGAGGAAATGGAATAAGAGGCTCACCCAGCTTACTTTCTACAAACTTCAATCGGGAAATTCTGTTCAGCGCCGAAGCGTGAGTGTTTAAACTTGATTCCACGCACTGTTGTACTTAAATTTTCAGCCAATGAACGTACACAAACGTCTACGCCATTTTGATCTTTTGATTCAGTTTTTGACTCAATAATCTGACGATCAACCTTAATCACTTCCATGCCCGGATTGTTTTTAATGAGGTCATCAATTGTAAAACCGTTTTGACCACCCATCATTTTGCAGCGACCTGCCGTCATGCAAGCTTCACCGAATTCTCCGGCTTGGGCGTTGGTGTGATCAAACAGAGTCCACCCGTCTAATGCCGCCAAATTGATTTTGAGCTCCTGTGCTCCGTAACCGACTTGTGAGCAGCGTACGGTCTCTGTTGAAACTTCCGTTTCAAAGCGCTTGCTGTCGGACAAAATGACTCGTTGTGAATCTTTTGCCCAAGAATTTAAAGAACCTACTAGCGTTAATGTTAATAAAATTGTTTTCATATCACTCTCCTTAAGAGAGTTCTAATCGGGTTTTAGGTATAAATATAATGAATATTAGTTCGTCTTATGATTAATAATATTAATCAGTACTTCTTAGCCTACAGAAGACTTGGCATCAAACGCATCCCGAACCGCAAGACCAATATTGATCAGCAAGGTAAGAGTCAGCACCAAAAATGCCGAAGGATACCAAACCAGCCACTCGGCTGTCGTAATATATTTCTGAGCCTGATCTAAAAGCTCACCCCAGCTTGGTGTTGGCGCCTGCAGGCCTAAACCCAGATAATCTAAAAAGGCCAGCGTTGAAATATTTAAAGCAATATCAAAGGGCGAAAACGTAACGATGGGTGTAAGCGCGTTGGGTAAAATATGACCGAATATAACACGGGTATCT
>JAYTFA010000174.1:0-4478 GCA_043734765.1 Pseudobdellovibrio sp.
ACCCTGTCCGTCATGTCCTATGAAGAGCTTAAGCTGTTACCCGACCAACTCAGAAAAATCCCGCTGCTGAATTTAAAACCGAGTGAAGAAATGGCTAATTTGCCGAATTGTGAAATGACCCGCCTGCCGGGGGCTTTAAACTATTTGTTGCGCGGAATCGGAGTTACACCTGTTAAAGGCCGTGATCTGTTAAGCTATCTTTCTTTTGAGCCGGGCTATTTACAGTCCTTACTGAAGCTCGGGTATGAAGATACCATACGCAGAAAAGAACAGGTTCAGGAATTCTTTGAAATTGAATAGAATTCAGCTTAGCTTAGTGCAGATGATTCAGTTTTTTCGCCGCCTTTTTGCATTACCTCTCCACATCTACACCGATGGCAGCCACAAAGGTAAGTGGGGCAGTTGGTCCTATGTTCTGGTCTGTAACGATAAAATAATAGGTGAGTCTTCCGGTCGCGAAAAAAAAACGAATAGTCATCGCATGGAGTTTCAGGGGGCCATCGAAGCCCTTAAGGGTTTGCCTCATGGAACAACGGCCGTGCTTCATACGGATTCCAGAGTTCTTATAAATTCGGTCACAAAAAAAACCCGCCGCCCTGCTGTTAACCCGGATCAAATGGAAGTTTTAGAAAATTTAATGGCGAAACATAAGATTTCATGGCTTTGGGTCAAAGCCCATTCGGGAAATGTTCTTAATGAACATTGTGACCGGCTTTGTATTTCCGCGAGAAAAAATTCCTCTTCTATGTCCAAATAGTCCTCAATAAAAGGTCAATATCAGGTAAATCAGCCACGGGAGCTCTCAAAAAAAGGGGCACCGAAATTGCTTTTCATATTTCCGTTATAATACAACAAGGAGTATTTATGCCTCAAAAAGTTATCAAAATGATGTTCGTTTCCCTCATGCTATTAAGTTATGCAAACTTAATTATGAGCTGTTCTTCTTCACAGAAAACGCCGATGACCACAGATATGGCAAACACCGGCATGGGAGATACAATTGCGAATGCCGAACAAAAAGTTGCAAGAGCTTATGAGGAACAGTGGGATGTTCTTGCCACCAGCGAAATAAAAAGGGCTGCAGAAGATGTTGAAAAAGCCAAAAAAAATTATGCTGCGGCCGGAAGCATGGACAGTATAGCTAAAGAATTACGTGAATTTGATGCCGACTACAAACAAGCACAATTGCTGGCCCAGGCCCGCGCTCCTCGGGTTGAAGGGCTTTTAGCAGCTCGCCGCAAAGTTCTGGATTCAGGTATCCGCGCAATGCCGAATGAAAATAAAGTGTTCGCCAAACTCGATGACGACTTTCGGGTTATGGCCGGCAGCAAAAGCATTGATGTAAAAGATTTTTCAAAATTGCAGGGTCAGTACATGCGACTAGCGGCCCAAACAGAAAAAAATGCAAATTTGTTAAAAGCCAAACAACAAATAGAGTTTGCAATCAACAACAAAGCCCACAGATATGCGCCAAGGGCACTGAATATGGCAGAGCTCGATATGAAAAGCGCCGAAAATATGATGGGAGCCAATATTGACAATCCCCAGGCCTACGAGCCGAGCGTCAGAAAAGCAAAGCTGTCTGCAGCGATGGTTGCGGCCATTATCGATGAGCAAAGAAAAGCAAATTATAATCTGGATGAAGGCGCAGCCCGAAAAATCGTTCAGCAGCGAGGCGTCGTGGCACAGCTCAGTTCGGATTTAAGAAATAAGAATGAAGAACTTTATTATTCTCAGGCTGAACTCCAGGCTTATCAGAAAGAATTAGAAGGATCGCGTGAGGATCTAGCCACCGCTGAAAAAGCATCTCTGTACAAAGACACTGAACTGGCAAAAGCTGAAAAAGAAAAACGTTTTCAGACGGCTTTGGAATCGGCGCAGAAACAGTTTACTAAAACTGAAGCCGATGTTTACCGTCAAGGTGACAAAATCCTGATTCGTTTAAAAAAGATGGAATTCCCGGTCGGAAAAGCCACGGTTCCTGAAAAATCAAAACCACTTCTGGATAAAGTGGTCAAGGTTGCCAAGCAATTAGGTCCTCAGGAAGTTGTAGTGGAAGGCCATACCGACTCTGTCGGTGCAGCTGCCGTTAATACTAAAATTTCACAGGAACGGGCCGATTCAGTTATGGGCTATCTTGAAACTGACGGAATACCGAGTGGAGTGCTGCAGTCTGTGGGCTACGGATTCGACAAACCATTGGGCTCAAACAAAACAAAAACCGGTCGTGCTCAGAACAGACGGGTTGATATCTGGATAACTCCTTCGGCCGATATGAAAGCCACAGAGTAGCTTTCAGTTCCTCACGAGTATATTTTTTTTACAGGAACAAGCGCTGATCTAAGGCCTTGTTCCTTCTGGTTCCGGGAATTGCCATCTTCTTTAACAATTGTCGCAAAAATAGACTAATTGCTTGTCAAATCCGGCGATTGCCGCTAAAAATGCCTCTCAACTCTATCTTCAAGTAAAAGAGGCTTACATGAAATCAATTTCTGAATTCCCAATTCACACATTACAAAAATTTTCTGCTGCAAAAACTCAGTTATTGGCAGATGGAAAAACTCCTGAAGAAATTTCTGCTGCTATCAGCGAAACATTTAAGCTAGAAGGCGACAAATTAAGATATGCACTTGCAGCGTCTGATTTAATTAAAGACAAACCTGCGGTTCGTCGTGTGGTTATTGTCGGTTTTGCTGAAGGCGAAACAGTGCCACCTAAATACCAAAAAGTTGAAGAAGATTACTACCTTGTGGAAGTTGTTGAAACTCGCCCGGTAGCTCAGGCCGCAGCCTCTGATAAACGTGGCGGTCCTCGTAGAGGCGGCGGCAACAAGCCGAGCGGTCCTAAATCTTCTCCTTGGGGCATGAGCCCAGAAGAAAAAGCAGCCAAAAACAAACCGGCTTCTCAAACTCCTAAAACTTAGTTTTTCGCTTTATTAACAGTTCTATTTAAGTACCCTTAAGGCATTATCCATAAGGGTATTTTTTTACGTTCGTAAAATCCGAGCTACGGGTATTTTTGTACCTATCAATTTGCTCAAAACTTAAAAATTTCATTTCGCGTTGGAAAGAAGATTGCACTGTTATTATTTCGATGGAGGTCACATGCTCGGGACCATATTACTAGTCGTTTTGATACTCATGCTTTTAGGCGCCATTCCAACATGGCCGCATAGCCGAGGTTGGGGATACGGACCCAGCGGTGGTGTGGGCATAATTTTAATTATCGTTCTTATTTTATTACTTACCGGCCGTTTGTAGCCCCGAGGGGGTCCTATGCAAAATAATATTGATCTTAAAACGTTTGAAAAAACCAAAGATAAAACCGCACACAAAGATTTTGCAATTTTTGCGATGTTTCTTAATATCGTGGATGCAAAAGCAGCCATCGCTGCACTTAAAAAAAATGGCTATGCGGCAGAAGACATCACTTTGCTCAGTCCGGAAAGAAGCGGCACCCGCGATTTCGTTTATCAACAGAGCACCGAAATTAAAATGGGCGTTCTGATCGGCGCAATTGTCGGTTTCTTTTTACTGGGAATAGCCGGCATTTTTGTGGGGGCAAGTGATCCCTTTGAGCTCGGTTTATCTTCCTGGATTGTAGCTTCGGTTGTGGGTGCAGTTACCGGCTTGGTTGTCGGAGCTGCAGCGGGCGCTCTTGTGGGCATCGGAACACCTAAGCCCGCTGCTAAACGCTATGGATTTTATCTGAAGGAAGGCGGGGTTGTGGTGATGATGCATTTACGAAACGAAGAAGATCAAAACGATGCCCATAATGTTTTAATCAATGCAGGTGGGCAGGACGTAACAATTCTCGAAGAATCTCAGGTCTGGTCCACTATTATTCCAGAAAAAAAGAAGCTCATTTTTCACTGAAAACCTGCACAGTCGGTAACAATTTATGACCATGTCTCATTCTGACAGAGTCGTAAACTCAATTTGCGGGCTAACTCCAGTACATTTATTTTAACGGAAATTTCGGGGCATACCTATTGATAGATTGAGAGTATGAAACTTTCAACAGGTGCAGAAAAAAAAATGTCTCATAAAAAGACAGCATTCAAAATGCTTTTTTTAGTGTTAAGCCTTGCACTTTCTTCCTGCAGTGAATACCTCAAAGGTAAACCTTTCAAAGCAAATTTTATCGAGATTAAAGCCGACGGAAAGCTGGCCTGTCTTGATAATGTTTCCGGTGATATGCAGAAATTTTTAGACTCAGAGGGCAGCGATGCCCAAATCGACCAGACCGTAACCTGTATTAATGTTACACTCACTGAATTACAGAACCGGGTTGAGGGGCGCGCAGAAGCCTCTTCATATACTTCTAATGAAGTTTATGAAATTTTAGCCAAGTTTGCCGGCAGCACAAATATTTCTCAGAATGCGGCTCAGAATATTATTTTGCTTAAAGCCGCACTGTTAGGCGGTGATTCCGGAAAAATCACCAAAGCAGAAATCAATCTGTTAAAAAATTATCTG
>JAYTFA010000175.1:0-2258 GCA_043734765.1 Pseudobdellovibrio sp.
CGTATCACCGGAAGACTTAATCGAAACAATTTAGCTCACGGCTAATTTAACGCTTGGATTCAGTTTTTCATAAAGAGAAATAAGTCTGTCAGTAGAAAATTCATCAATTCGATGATTTAAAATTTTACTAACTTTGGCTTCATCAATTTCTAAGATTCCAGCCAATTCTTTTTGAGTACATTTAGTTTTAAAAACATACTTCACAAATTTCTGACAAATTTCAAATCTGAATTTTTCCAAAGCATTCGGATTTGCCGGTAATGCTAAAGTGCCTTCAGCTTTCTCTAGCTTTGGTAGAATTTTTCGAATCCGCTCTTTTGATGGGAAACCCATATTTACCTCCTGTAAGCGTTAACAACGCCAATATAATTGTACAGTAAGTTGCCAAATATGGCAATAATGAAGTTTTGAAAAAACCACTAATTTAATGCACACATTAACCCATTGTTTTTAATGCTCTTTTGGGGCTTTAGTCTATGCCTATAGATGCACTATGCTTTAAAACAATTAACAGCATCAATAACCTGCGCCACTTCTGATTCAGTCATCGAAGGGTCCAACGGCAAACTCAGAACCTGTTGATGAATTTTTTCAGTGATTGAAAAACTTAAGTGATTGTAATCCCGGTAAGCCTTCTGTTTATGAGGCGGTACCGGATAATGAATCATACTTCCAACATTCATCTTTTTTAAATGAGCTGCAAGCCCTTCCCGATTTTCACTTCTCACAACAAACAAATGCCATACGTGTTCGCAGGCCTCAGGATTTTCAGGAAGCTGAATGAGCTTGTTGTTAATCGCCTTTAAATATTGCTGAGCCAAAGCCTGACGCTTTTTGTTTTGTTCATCCAAAAACCTCAATTTAACTCTTAGAAATGCCGCCTGAACTTCATCCAGTCGGCTATTAACACCCTTATAATCATTGTAATATTTTATATGCGAGCCGTAATTTGCAATACTTTTAACCACTGACGCTAATTCAGCATTGTCGGTAGTTATTGCACCGCCATCGCCCAAAGCACCGAGATTTTTTCCCGGATAAAATGAGTATCCCGACGCATGCCCCCATGAACCGGCCTTTTTACCTTTTAACATAGCGCCATGAGCTTGGGCCGTGTCCTCTAAAACAAGCAAATTATGTTTACTTGCAAAGGCCATAATCTGATCCATTTCACAGATTCTTCCGTAAAGATGCACCGGCAAAATAACTCGGGTTTTAGGCGTAAGGTTTTTTTCCAATAAAGTAAAATCCAGATTAAAAGTTTTATTGTTCGGCTCAACAAAAACCGGCACAAGTCCATTTTCAGTAATAGCCAACAAGCTTGCGATATAAGTATTTGCGGGAACCAGAACTTCATCGCCCTCTTTAATCAGGCCCATTTGCTTCCACGCACGTAAAACCAGTATCAGGGCATCAAGCCCGTTCGCCACCGAAATACAATACTTGGTATTTTGATATTCACAGTATTCGGCCTCAAACAGTTCAACTTCTTTGCCGCGGATAAACCATCCAGAGTTCAGAACCCGTGCAAAAGCCTCTTTGAGTTCACTTTCAATTTGCAGATTAATGCGTTTCAGATTTAAAAATTCAACCACAATTAGTTCTCACTTCTCATCACTGCTCTGACTGTTTTTCTGACTTTCCTGTTTTGCAAAATTCTTGATGTATTCACCATAACTGGATGCCGGAATTTCATCTGCGATCGTGCACAATTGCGCCAAAGTGATGAATTTCATGTAGTAAGCAATCTCTTCCAAGCAGGCAATTTTTAAACCTTGGCGGTGCTCAATGGTTTGTACAAATTGCGATGAACTCAGCAAAGTGTCGTGAGTTCCGGTATCTAACCAAGCTGTACCACGACCGAGACTTTCTACAGCTAACTGACCTTTGCTTAAATAAAGTTTATTCAGATCCGTGATTTCAAGCTCGCCTCTTGCACTTGGAACTAAAGATTTAGCGTAACCTACAACATTTTTATCATAAATATAGAGTCCGGTTACGGCCCAATTAGATTTAGGATTTTTCGGTTTTTCTTCAATTGTTATCGCCTTGCCTTTTTTATCAAAATCCACCACACCGAAACGCTCAGGGTCATTTACATGATACGCAAAAACTGTAGCTCCTGAATTCTGGCTGATAACTTTTCGCACAGTGGTCGGCAAACTGTGGCCATAAAATAAATTATCGCCCAGAATCCGCGCGCAAGCCTGGTTATCAATAAACTTTTCACCGATTAAAAAAGCCTGTGCAATACCTTT
>JAYTFA010000176.1:0-1537 GCA_043734765.1 Pseudobdellovibrio sp.
TGGAAAATACAAATGACTTTATCTCGACGGCCTATAAAGCTTCGGAATTGTATGAACCAACTGTAAACGAATTATCTAGACTGTACTCGAAACTTTGGCAGCAAAAGACTTCCCTGCTAACATCGGGATCTGTTAAGCTTTAATCATGAGCGGAAATCAAGTTCCCGAAAGATTAAGAATATGTCTTATCGGACAAAAAATATCTGTTTTAAGCCGTTCCACTGATACGGGATTATTGTGGCCTCTTGCTCGCGGGTTAACTGAGCGTGGGCATGAAGTGACCATTATATCGACGTCCTCTCCTCTGAAAAGAGCCGAAGTTTTCAGAGATGGCATACGAGCTTATTATTTAAATGAAAATCAACCTCAGTATAAAACAATCCGCTTTACTGAAGCGGCTCACAAAAAATTTGTAAGCCTTAATAAAGAAAAACCGTTTGATCTTGTGCACAGTCTGGATAATTCAGGTTTTAAAATCGGACGACATAAAAAAAATCTGAATATTTCAATTGCTTATGATGTTGAGGCCACTCAGATGGCTGAATTGTTTTCAATTTTATCAGAGGGTAAAAGCGGAGCCGGAAGTTTTATCAGCACTTCAATTAAATTGATCTTTAAATTTTTACAGAATTACTTTACACAGGATCGCGGCCTGCTCGATTCTGCCGACGGTATTTTTGTAACCACTCCTCAGCAACGAATGATTTTAGAGCGCTATTATTTGTACCCTGATTATCACACCTATACCGTGCCTTACGGCATCAACCTCGGTGATCTGACTCCTAAATCCGAATCTGAAAATTTTAAATCTAAATTGAACATCCCGGACAATGCGCAAATCATTTTGGCTAATTCCGATTTTACGAGCACGCATGAAGTTACCCCTCTGCTGAGAGCCTTTGAAAGAGTCGTTCTTAAAAAACCCAATACATACCTGCTTTTATTGGGCAGTGGACCGCAGATCAAAAATGTTGAATTCGAGATGCTGAATCTGGCCTTGGGCAGCCGTGTGATAATGCCGGGCGAAGTTGTGGCTGAAGAAATGCTCGAATGCATATTAGCTTCACCGATTTATATTGATTTGAGTTCCCGTTCAACCGGGCTAGAGCCCAGTCTGATTGAAGCCATGGCTCAGAAAAAAGTAGTTATAGGTTCTGAACTCAGCCCGATTTCTGAGGTTATCGAAGATGGGGTGGACGGTTTTCTGGTTCGACCGGCCGACGTTGAAACCCTGTCAGCTCTTCTAGATAAGATTATGACCGGAGATGGCATTAATCGTGAGCAGATTGGCGAAAAAGCCCGCCAAAAAATAGTAGAAGCCTTTAATCGAAATAAAATGATCGACTCGCTTATTGACGCATATAAACAGATTTTGAAAAATTCTGATAAATTTAAACAGCGCGCAACTTTCAAGGTCTTCTTTTCAAAGCTCACAAGACCAGTATAATATAAAGTGATTTCGATAACTTAGGGGATTTATGACTAAAGCCAACCTCATTGATATACTTTCTGAAAAATCTAGCATTACTCGAGTTAA
>JAYTFA010000177.1:0-3488 GCA_043734765.1 Pseudobdellovibrio sp.
GCCGGACTAAATCTCGGTGGCGGCAAAGCCGTCATCATCGGTGATTCAAAAAAACAAAAATCTGAGGGATTGTTCCGGGCGTTCGGACAATATGTGAATTCATTAAACGGAAAATACATTACAGCGGAAGACGTCGGTACAAACGTTAACGATATGGAACACATTTATATGGAAACCCAATGGGTTACAGGCATACCTAAGGAATTCGGGGGGTCAGGCGACCCATCACCGTACACAGCACACGGTGTTTTGATGGGAATCAAAGCGGCGGCCAGCGAAAAGTTTTCTACGGATTCATTAAGAGGTATGCGAATTGCGGTTCAGGGTCTCGGTAATGTCGGTTCCCATTTAGTTAAATACCTGGTTGAAGAGGGCGCTAAAGTTGTGGTGTCCGACATTGATCAATCAAGAGTTAAATTTCACCACGATGCTTTCAATGTGGAAGTTGTCTCTCCGGATCAGATTCTGGGTATTGAATGTGACATTCAAGCGCCATGTGCACTGGGAGCTGTAATTAACGATCAGACGATCGGAAAATTCAGATGTAAAGTTATAGCCGGTGGAGCCAATAATCAATTGTCTGAACAGCGTCACGGCGATCAGCTCCGTGAGTTGGGAATTCTTTATGCGCCGGACTATGTTGTTAATGCCGGTGGTTTGATGAATGTGTTTGTGGAGCTTGAAGGCTACTCTCCGGACCGGGCTTTTGATAAAACCAGAAAAGTTTACGATAACGTGAAAAAAGTAATTGAAATCGCCAAGCGAGACAACATCGGAACTCACACGGCTGCAGATCGTTTAGCGGAAGAACGAATGAAGACGATCGGTCAATTAAAACAAAAGCATCCTGGCAAATCCAGTCGTGCATTTACCACTCTAAAAGAAGTTTACAATCGCTAAGCGAAAGAAGGAATAAAATGAATTTTTCAAAATTTATCGAAAAACAGTGGAAGTTAGTTTTAAGCATCACAGCAGCTATCGCCTTAGTTGCTGTGGTCATCGGATTTTCATCAATTCGAGCTACACAAAAGGAGAAATCGGCACAAGAGAGCTACTTTGTAGTTGAGAAGAATCTTTTGGAACTCAAAAATAAAAAAACACATCCCGATACAGGCGTTAAAACAGAAGCTGTTGTCGATTTTTCACAGGTTAAAAAAGATCTGGAAAAAGTAATGACAGATTTTCCGGGCTCTATTGCCTCGCAAATGGCGGCCGTACACTTTGCTAATCTGCTAATTGAAGAAAAAAACTTTGATCTTGCTCTAACAACTTTGCAGAAAGTACAGAATAATGATAAAGGTTTAGTGAATACTCTTGTTCAGCAGCAAATCGGCCAATTACTTGCGGATAAAGAAAAATGCAAAGAAGCTATTGAAGTCTGGCAAAAAATTGTCGACAGAAAAGAAGCTGAATTTATTCATAGCGAAACAAAAATTCAGCAGGCCCTCTGCTACACCAAATTGAATGATTTAAAAAAAGCAGAAGAAATTCTTACAAATTTATCAAATCAATCTGCCAATCCGGAAATCGGTAATTCAACCAGCAGCAAGGAAGCCGAAAAATATTTGCGATTGATTCAGTTCAAAAAAGCCAGTGGTACTTAATTAATGCTCTTTAAATCTAAACTCGCCTTAATTTTGTTGGCTTCGGGGTTATCAGGCTGCTCATTGCTTTCCAAAGTTAATGAGAATAACACCAAAAGGTTTGTTGTTAATGCGT
The DNA here is from genome assembly GCA_043734765.1 of Pseudobdellovibrio sp. GTDB lineage: Bacteria > Bdellovibrionota > Bdellovibrionia > Bdellovibrionales > Bdellovibrionaceae > Pseudobdellovibrio. Next base: position 1,720 of record JAYTFA010000177.1, read on the forward strand.
ACTGGGTTCAGGACACTTTAGCTCAAAAGAATAAAGAATTTAGAAAAGTTAATCGCATGTCACCGATTATTTATAAAAATTCGCTTATAGTCGGAAATGCTTTAGATGGTTTGGTTTCTTATGATTTAAAGACAAAAAATAAAAACTGGCGTCTGTTGATTCCATTTGGTGTAGAAGCCAGCGGCGTGAGTGTTAAGGATCGACTTTTTGTCGGATCTAACAATGGTAAAATGTACTCTGTTGATTTAGCCAATGGTGAAGTCGTCTGGACTTTTGATTCAAAATCAGAGCTGGTTTCGGAACCGCTGCTCAATGACGGTGTATTGTATTTCATATCAGGTTCGCAATCTCTCTACGCTTTGGATGCCAGTAACGGAAAACAGCTCTGGATTTACAATCGTCAGGACACAACAAGTTCTATGACGATCAGGGGCGGATCAAAGCCATCGCTCTCTAACGGAGTTCTTTATACAGGTTTCGGCGATGGATCATTGGTTGCAGTAAATGCACGAACGGGCAGTGAGCACTGGGAAATAAAACTGAATCACAACAGTAAATTTAAGGATATCGATGCGTCGCCGGTTATTGATGGCGATTTTATTTACATTAATAGCTATGACGATAAAGTTTATTGCCTTTCAAAAGATAAAGGCGAAATTATCTGGAACGTCGGCTTTGGTGGAGCAGGAACTCCTTTTGTTTCTGATGATAAGATATTTGTAACCTCTTCAAAGGGAGAGCTCGTAGCTTTATCAAAAAAAGATGGCAGCGTTATCTGGAATAAAAAAACCAAAGAAGGCGTCTTTACAGAGCCGGTTTTATATAAAGGCTTGATAGTTTCCGGCGAATCCCAGGGGAAATTAATATTTTTCGATAAGAACAACGGTGAAACTATAGGTAGCTTTGAGCCAGGTCGCGGAGTTTTTTCAAAGCCGACTATTAATACAAACTCACTTTATTTTATTTCCGGTGAAGGAAATGTTTACGGCTTAACTGCCGACTATGAAAATAAATCAAGCATCTATTATTTAAAATAGGGGTTTTTATGAAAAATATTTTTTATGTACTTATTATTGCGATGTATGTTTCGGCATGCTCAAGCCACTCATGTAAAATTGAAGAAAGAACAGATATAGTCATGACCGGTAACGAAAAAGTATCTTCAGCAAAAAAAGATTTAACTCAGCGGGTGTTCGTTTACAAAGCGGACGGCTCACAACAATGCGGGATGGGCGAAAAAATAGACCCTAATACGATGAAAAAAGATCTGGGTAAAATTGAGGTGTTTTCAATTCAAAACAAGCATGATGGCATGATGCGAATTCAGGTTTGTGGTGCGCCTACTGGAAACAGTAATATTTTTGAAATTAATCTGAGTGACTTTGAAGCCGCAATTAAACTCGGCTTCAAAAAATGGACCCGCGATTAAAATAATTTTTGATACAGATATGTAAATTCTAAAGCCAGGAACTCAGCTAAGTCTTTCATATTAGCAGCTCTGCCATGGCCACCATCAGTATTTTCATTATACAGAACCGGATAACCCAACTCCTGCAATCGAGCCACCATTTGCCTTGCATGTGCCGGATGAACACGGTCATCTTTGGTGCTCGTAAGAAAAAATACTTCCGGGTATTGCTTACCTTTTACCAGGTTGTGAAGAGGCGAGTAGCCAACTAAGTACTCACGCATCTTCGCATCGTCAGGGTCTCCATACTCTTCCATCCAGCTGGCTCCGGCCAACCAGTGATGGTACTCGAGCATGTTGG
>JAYTFA010000178.1:0-1804 GCA_043734765.1 Pseudobdellovibrio sp.
TGTCCTTGAAAGGTGCTGTCTCAAGAATGCTGTCGTGGCAAAATAGGGATGCTGAAAATCTACCTATTCAATTTTTAATACAGAAATTCAACTCGCCTTCGAAAAACTAAAACCAAACTCAAAATGCCCACCGCAAGCGGCAGCTATTCGAGCCAAAAGCGGTATCGAAGGAACTCGTTTATCTGAACCACCCTCAAGCCTTGCAATAACACTTTGAGTTGTTCCGATCAGTTTAGCTAATTCAGCTTGAGTTAGATCTGCTTTCATTCGCGCATTTCGAACTGCATATGCAATTTCTGTTTTAGATTTTTCTTCTTCAAACTGAATGCGAACTTCTTTATTTTTCAATATTTTTTGAAAAAATGGCTTTGCTGATTTGTATGCTTTTTTATTTTTCATAATCCTAAAACCTCTTTCATTCTTTTTTCAGCGATTTCAAGATCGCCTGTTGGTGTTTTCTGAGTTTTCTTTTTAAAAGTATGCAGCCAAACCATCGTATCTGTTTCAACAACAACATAAGCTATTCTGTATCCGCCGCTTGGAGTATGGAGTGCGAAATCTAAATAAGTACGTAGCTCAAGATGGTTTTTACATAAATCTAAAATTTTCGTAAAAGAGAGCGTTGCTTAACTCGTAATTTTTTTGCCATTGGTAAACATGGGCTAAGCGAATTTTCTGCTGAACTTCAAATTTAAGTCCGAGCTTTTCTTTAATAACAATTTCAAGGGCTAGATTGAGTGAGCGCTCGGCTTCATTCAGTTTTCCATCAATTCTTAAATAGACTCCTAATTGGCCAAGGAGACTTATTTTTTTCGCAGAGTCTGAAGTGGAGGTTAATTGATTTTTTAAACTTTCTACTTCTAGCCTGAGTAAATTAATATCTGAAGCAACTTCTCTTAAGTTTTCATCAAATTGAAATGTTAAACTCAAGCTGCTTTTTCTCGAGCTATCCAGAGGTCATATTCGGCTTGGATTCGCACCCACATTTCAGCCGTGGTACCAAGAACTTTTTCTAAAACCAACGCAAACTCGGGAGAAACAGCTCTTTTGCCATTAACGATCTCATTGATTTTTCGATGCGAACAACCGCATTTCTCACTTAACTGAGTCTGGTTGAGATTCATTTCCTTCATGTAAACCTCATTGAGAACAGTTCCAGGATGTATTGGCTTGGGATTTTTAATCATATTTACCTCTAATGATAATTTTCAAATTTAACATCAATAAACTCACCAGCTTTAAACTTAAAAGTGATACACCAAGGAAGCTTAATCGTGACACTCCATTCCTCTTTTCTATCACCCTGCAACTTATGCAGTCTGATATTAGGTGGTTGGCCTTTTATCTTTAAATCGTTCATATCCGTTGTTGCATGCATAATAGTTAAAAGAGCTTTGGCTCTGATCCACAGTTCTTTGGGAAGAGCTTTTGACCTATCTGTTTCCCAAATATCCTTAGCTGTTTTATTATCAAAGTTGCGTATCATGCTGCCTCAACTAGATACACTATACCACATAGTGTAATAAAATCTAGTTTTATTTTAACCAACTTAGTTCGATAAGTGGACAGGCTAGGGGTGGAGAGTTAGACCTCAAATCAAATTAAACCGCGCATCTCCAGAATCGCGGTTCGATATTCGTGTATGTTGAGGGCACCAAATCTTTGTAACCTGCTTAAAGTGCTGGTTACATTTATTAAAATCACAAAGAAATGAAAAAATATTTGAAAAATTTAAATTAGATAATATTACTTTTAAAGTTGGCACGTGTTGGAATCGGATACAATTTTTAACAATCTGTTATTT
>JAYTFA010000179.1:0-5084 GCA_043734765.1 Pseudobdellovibrio sp.
TCATCGTGCACCTGCAACAATAGATCAATTTTCAACTCACCTTTTAATTCAATCATTGCCATTTTAACCAGATCACTGGCTGTACCCTGAATCGGGGCATTAATTGCGGCCCGTTCACCGAATTTTTTAACCATCGCATTTTTATCATCCAATTGCGGAATGTAGCGTCTGCGTCCGAAAAGTGTTTCAACATATTTTTGCTCATGAGCTTTTTTAATGGTGTTCTCGATATAATCACGAATACCGCCGAATTTGGCAAAATATCGCTCTATAATTTCTGAAGCTTCTTTTCTTCCGATGCTCAGAGTTTCTGCCAATCCATAAACACCTTGTCCGTAAGCAATCCCGAAGTTAACGGCTTTTGCTATTCTTCTTTGTTCCTTGGTTACATCCTTCAATGAAACTGAAAAAACCTCTGAGGCTGTTGCGGTATGAATATCTAAATTATCCCGGAATGCGCTGATTAAGCCCGGGTCTTCGGAAATATGCGCTAGCACTCTGAGTTCAATCTGTGAGTAATCCACTGATAAAAGTTTTTTTCCTTCAGAGGCAATAAAAGCCTTACGAACTCTCTGGCCTTTTTCGGTTTTAATGGGAATGTTCTGTAAATTGGGATTGGTGCTTGATAGTCGTCCGGTTGCGGTAAGCGCCTGATTAAAATGAGTGTGAACTCGCCCGTCCTGATCTGCAAGCTGAGGCAAAGCATCTACATAGGTGGATTTAAGTTTCGCCAATTCCCGATAAAGAATAACTTCTCGAGCCATTGGATGTTCTAATTTTTCCAATACATCATTATCCGTTGAATAGCCGGTTTTTGTTTTTTTTATGCTTTCAAGTCCCATTTTTTCAAAGAGAACCACACCCAATTGCTTCGGTGATGCGATATTAAATTCTTCTCCAGCCAGCTGATAAATGGCTTTTTCCTGGATCTCGAGGTCTTTGCGTAATTCTTCCGAAAAAATTTTCAGGAAGTCCAGATCCAGTTTTATGCCTTTTACTTCCATTTCAAAAAGCATTGAAATCATGGGTTTTTCAAGTTTTTCATAAATAATTAATAAATCTTTTTCAACTAAATCTTTTTTTACAAAGTCATTTAATTCTAAAAATATTTCATAGCAGGTTTTTATTTTTTCTTCTTCATTTTCAATTGCACCGATATCGACTTTGCTTTTTAAAAAGAAATCCGCCAATTTTTCAATATTAGAAGAGTCCGCCGCCCGTAGAACATAACTTCCCAACATAAGGTCCCAGCCCACTTTTAAGGCTCCGGTCGGCTTAACTTTCAATTCAGTCCAAACATTTTTTAAATCGAAACCGGACCAGATCACTTTCGAAAAATCCAGATTGCAGGAGGTCACATTAACCATAAAAAGTTGTGAGCCAAAGCCGATTGCAAATTTTGAGGATTCAACGAATGCGAAAAACTCAACGTCTGAATCCAATTTGTTTTGAATAACTTCAGCGTCCCAGGCGACTAATTCGCTTTTGTAAGAACCGGATTCATACTTAACGGGTGCAACAGCAGCTGTTTCTGTTTTCTGGGTTGAAGGAACTTTAGCCGCAAAAGTCGACTGCCCGTCTCCTAAAAGATTTTTTTCAAAAGTTTTAAAATTCAAATCCTGCAGGAACGAACGTAATTCTTCTGTTTTAAAAGGCTTTAGTTTAAAGTCGTCGATTGAATGCTTAAGCGGAATATCGCAGACAATGGTAACCAGTTTTTTTGATAACAAGGCTTTGTCTTTTGAGACCAACAGCTTTTCTTTAATCGAGGCGCTCGATATCTGCTCGATGTTTTCATAAATATTTTCCAGAGTACCGAACTGCTCAATAAGTTTTTGTGCCCCTTTTGGCCCTATACCCGCAACTCCCGGAATGTTATCTGAAGCATCGCCGGTGATGGCCAGAAAATCTATAAATTGGGCCGGGCTCACACCATGCTTGTCTTTGACCAGACCCTCATCGTAAATAACTTCTTTCATTGTATCGTAAAGAAAAACATTTTTATTTATGAGCTGACAGAAATCTTTGTCGCCGCTCACAATGAAAACCTCATACTCTTCTCTTTGGGCCATGTGAGCCACGGTACCGATTAAATCATCGGCTTCGTATCCGGCCTGCTCGATATCGCAGATACCGAATAAATTGGCCACTTGTTTTAAGTAAGGCATCTGCACTTGCATATCGTCGGGCATTTCGGTGCGATGAGCTTTATATTCGGTGTACAAATCTTTTCTGAATGAGGGTTCTTTTCGGTCGTAACAAAAGACCAAATGATCGCAGTGCTTATCTTTCATTAACTTTATAATCATCGAAATAAAGCCATAGACTGCATTAACAGGAATGCCCTTGGTGGAGGTCAGGGGGCGGATAGCATAGAAAGCTCTGAAAAACATAGAGCTCACATCAACAATATAAATTTGTTTTTTCATGTGCAGAGTTTTACACTCAGAATAGCTTTTTAGGTAGCTGGCACCTTATGGCACGATGGGCTATTCACCGGCGTAAAATTTATCAACTTGATCTAAAGATTTCAGCTGCATCCACTTTTCGCAGATGGCTTCTAACTTCATCTCTTGCGAATTTTGTTCTATTTGAGCTTTTAAAATTTGAGGATCAATTTGTCCGGAACTCATTCTCCGCTGCAACTCTTGACGAGTTAAACCTAAAAGAAGATGAGCTGTTTGCATAAAATCATTTGAATTCATAAAATAATTAGAGCTTTTGCTCTATGTTTTGTCCAGTATTTTTTTAAAGTAAAGGTATAGGTAGCTGGCACCTTTGTTAATTATTCAGAGAAAACAAATACTAGGTCGTGTTCGCCAACCATATCGAGCTTATCTTTTGCCTGTCTTTCGATAAAAGATGGGTCTTTTGCCTGTTTTATTTGCATATCCAGCGCTTTGGATTGTGTTTTTGAATTCATGATTTGGTCCTGAATAGTTGCAGAATCACGGCGCAATCCCCAAATTCTCCAGATGGCTCCGTTAAAAAATAGTGAAATTACAAAAATGCAAACGCAGACAAAGAAGACCTTCACGGGCCTGTTTAAAAAAATTCTGAATCTGAATCCGAAACCGTAGACTTTTTCCACGCTTCTATTTCACCTGAATATACTGATATTCGCAAGCTAGGCTAGACTGAAGTGTTGCTAGCAGAAAACTTAAGCTGCGTACTAAACTTATACACAAATTTTGAATTTATGAACTGAATTGAGAAATTTAATTCACAATTTTTGTTTTACCCTCCCTACTGCTATTGTTTATACATATCAATTTTTGAACGTTGTGGGGAAAATAATGCAATTAAAATTAATAACTATATTAATTCACTTTTCCAGTGTTTTTTGTTTAGCTCAAACTACGACTGTTCCAAATCAAGAAAGATACAAATTAATAGCTTCGGCAGAATACAATAATTCGCTAGAGCCGAATTCATATATCTCAAATCAGTCCTTAACTGATTTACAAAGTGTCGTATACCGAAAAACTTTGCAAAATACTTTTCGAAATATTATACAAAAACAAACTGTCACAAATATCATATTTGACTTAACCGTATTAGATCTTCGCTTCTGTACTAATAACAGCCTAAATCAGCAGGTTTGCACCAGTTCTATTTCGTCGCCATTTGCCATGAGCGCAAACGAGCAATATTATTACTATTTCCAAAATATTTGGACCGTAACCGGAAATATTATTGAAGTAACTTTAACATTAAATAACGGATTGCTTACGAGTTCGGTTTTTTATATTTTCAATATACTTGAATATGTAGGGGGTTTTGGAATTGCCGTAAATAATAACGGTACCGCAGTTTTTTCTGTACTAAAAGCCAGTCCAGGCGGTGAAGATGTTTTTGTAATAGACAAGTTTGGTAACAGCAAAAAAATAGAAAGTGCGCCATATGTATTTATTATTAATAATATCGCTATTAATGACTTAGACACAGTATTTGTATCTAAATATGATTCCGCCAACACCACAACTAGTATTTTTGCGTATCCTAAAAATATTCAATATCAACCCAAGTTCGTAGCTAATTATTCCGGCTCAACAAATAGCAATTTATTCGCTTCAAATCGAATTACAGCGGACCATACTGAGGGCATAGTTTACTATACACCCAACTACAAAAAAATTCTGAATTCTGCAAACGAAGTAATAATGGATCTTGATAGCTATGCTTATCCACAAAACCAGTTCGAAATCTTAGAATTAAAGATGAACAATAACGGGGATTTCATTTGGAGAGGTCGTAATAACTCACAAATTTACCTAATTAAAAATAATTTTAAGGAAATCTTTATAAAATCTGGTGACCTTCTTAATGGAGCTGTGGTTTACGATTTTTATTCGTTAAAAACTAACATAAATGGGGATTTTTCATTTGTTTTAGGTGTTTTAAATTCACCAAAGGCATATCTTTACTGGTATCAAGCTAAGCCAAGTAAAAAATATAAACTCAAAAAAACTATATCATTAGTTAAAAACAATAATCTAATCCCTATAGATAATTCTGATTTATTTCAAATGATACCCACGATTGATACCCGCGGTACTCAGTGCAAACAAAAGTATGAGTCTTCAAAAATACGTATTAAAATTGAGTGTCAAAACGACGATGATCTTTCCTACAATATTCAGGGATGTAAAATACAAATGCAAAAAGAATTAGGAAATTTTTCAGGAGGTCATTTTCAACCATCACATAATTTGGCAAATCGTCCTGTAGGTTTTTTTACTCCACAAGAAATTGAAGTCCAGTTTTATGATATTCCAACAGGTGGCCTTAGTTTTGATTATGAGGCCCCCCAACATGCCGGCGAAATCGATCTAAATTTCATTGCGGCTGGCCCCGACAATAAAATATTTGAAGTTGCTAAATCCGTGGTGCAGGTTAAAATTGATGGATTAGTTAGTTTGGCCGGAGTACCGTATTTAACAATGCAAAACACCGGGCATTTAAGCGAAGATGAAACTGAAGAGGGTGGTGTTTATGGAACAGCTAGTTTTAAAAATAAACTTCGGGATGCTTTAGCCTTATACTATAAAGAGTGTTTAGAGGCTGGGATTCCAGAGGAACAG
>JAYTFA010000180.1:0-9191 GCA_043734765.1 Pseudobdellovibrio sp.
TAGGCACCGGAATAGCCGCCCTTGCACACGCGCTGAAAATTTCCGCCGACAAGCAGGTCTTGATTTTAACTAAAGACAAAATTCCCTCTACAAATAGCGCGATGGCCCAAGGTGGAATTGCCGCTGTTGTTAATAAATCCGACAGCTTTTCCAACCACATTGAAGATACGTTAGTAGCGGGAGCCGGTCTTTGCCGCAATGAAGCGGTGCGCAATTTTATCGAGCAAGCTCCTGAAAGAATTAATGATTTATTAAAATGGGAAGTCCAGTTTGATGAAGATTTAACCCGCGAAGGCGGCCATTCTTTCAGACGGATTTTACATCATGAAGATCAAACCGGAGCTGAGATACATAAAAAATTATGGGCCCGCGTTCAGGAAAACAAAAATATAACTATTCTTGAAAATTATTTCGCCATCGATTTACTCGTTAATAAAAAAATAGATCCCACAATTACCGGCACAACCAGTATTGTTGGAGTTTATGCCTTAGATAAAAATACCGGCGAAGTCAAAATCGTAAAAGCAAAAGCAACTGTTCTGGCAACAGGTGGCGCAGGAAAAGTTTATCTTTACACTTCAAACTGGAGCGGCGCAACCGGCGATGGCATTGCCATGGCTCACCGGGCAGGCGCGCGTGTAGCCAATCTTGAGTTTATGCAATTTCACCCCACCTGTCTTTACCATAAAGATTCACGTAATTTTTTAATCAGTGAAGCGATTCGCGGTGAAGGCGGCGAGCTGAAAAATTCAGCCGGCGAAGCGTTTATGAAAAAGCACCACGCCATGGGTTCATTGGCTCCCCGTGATATCGTCGCGCGTGGGATTGATGCTGAAATGAAAAAAACCGGAGAAGCCTGTGTTTACCTGGATATCACTCATAAGTCCGTTGATTTTTTAAAATCGCATTTTCCACATATTTTTGCCAAATGTCTTGAGTACGGAATCGATATGTCGAAGCAGCCTATTCCTGTTGTTCCAGCGGCGCACTATCTGTGCGGCGGCGTGGTCGCCGATATCTACGGCGCAACGGATTTACCGGGGCTTTTTGCAATCGGAGAAACCGCCTGCACGGGTTTTCACGGAGCCAACCGCCTGGCTTCAAATTCACTGCTTGAATGTTTAACAATGGCTCATAACTGCGCCGAATTTCTCGAAAAAAACTGGGCGGATATCGTCAACAAAACAAACATCAATAACGAGCCGGTATCGTGGACCGTTCCGGACACAACGGATTCAGACGAGATGATCGTTATTGCTCACATGTGGGAAGAAATCAGAAGACTCATGTGGAATTATGTCGGCATTGTGCGTTCCACAAAAAGACTTGAGCGGGCCCAGCACCGTCTTAAAAATATAAATCAGGAAGTAAAAGAATATTACTCCAATATGAAAATTCACTCTGATATTATTGAGCTCAGAAACATTGCTATCGTTGCTGATTTAACAGTCGAATGCGCGCTGCAAAGACACGAGTCCAGAGGAATACATTATTCCCTCGATTTTCCAAAGACCGAAGCCCAGGCCAAGGACACAATTATTTGACTTCACTTTGACTTCAAAGCGATTTAACTGGACCATACTTAAATATGTATAAACGTTCTGAATCTTTTTTCACCGGCCATGACGGAACAAAACTTTTTTTACAGAAGTGGGTTGTTGAAAATCCAAAAGGCACTGTTTTTATTACGCACGGACACGGCGAACACTCGGACTGCTATTCAAGATTGATTAATGCTCTTGATGGCCAAGGCTGGAATTTTATCGGCTGGGATCTGCGTGGTCACGGCAAGTCGGAAGGCACCCGAGGTTATGCAAAAGATTTTGACAGCTATGTACTGGATTATAAAATTTTTCTGGAAAAGGCTTTAGGGTTTATCGAAGTTCACGGTAAACCGGTTGTATTGCTGGCGCACTCGATGGGTGGATTAATTCAAACCTGCGGGCTGGCTGAAAATAAACAATTCCAGAAAAATGTAGTCGGCCAGATTTTAAGTTCGCCTCTTTTCGGAGTAGCGGTAGAAGTTCCTGAATGGAAAGATAAAGGCGCGGGCTTTATTAATTCGCTGTTACCTAAAGTCACTCTACACAATGAAATCCACAATGATCTGTTAACACGTGATCTGGAAGTTATCCGCGAATATGAACAGGATACCTACCGGCATAATCGTATTTCGGCAGGGGTTTATCTCGGGTTCAAACGTGAATTTAAAACTATTCTGAGCAAAGCCCAGGAAATTACAATTCCGACATTAATGCATATTTCAGATAATGATCCCGTAACATCCAGTCCGGTTGCACTTAAATTTTTTGATGCTCTGGCCAGTGAAAACAAAAGGCTTAAGATATTTGAGGGTGCCAAACACGAGCTCTACAATGACATCATACGCGTAGAAGTATTTAAAGTGGTTATTGATTTTTTAAAACAGTTTGTAAAATCTTAAGAGGGCTCAATGTTAATGAAAATTAAATGTTTAACGGTTCTTGTTCTCGGGGCACTTACTTTTTCCTGTGCCAGTCAGTTAAAAACCCAGGCCGGTGTTCCGGAAGTGAGCATTTCAGATTATGATCATATCATTGAATCCAAAACCAAAAAAATTGAAGTTTATGACGGCCTTTACAATATTTTGACCGTGCAAGGCACCTGGCTCGACTCCCAAGTGACCGAAGCTTCTTTGTCTCACAGCGGGCGGATTTTTCAGTGGAACGAACAGATCTATAAAGAAGAGCGCGCCAAAAAAATTAATAGAAATGCCGAAAGCACAGAATTTTTTATCAGTATATACACGCCGGAAAGAAAACATGCTGACTTATCTAAAGCTAAAAATTTATGGAAAATTTATTTAGAAGTTAATGGGCAGAGATATGAAGGCAAGGCCACAAAAGTAAAACTTATGTTAAGTGAAATTCAGGCGCTTTATCGCTACCACAACCGCTGGTCCACTCCGTACGTCATCAGTTTTCCGGTTGCAACAGCTTTAGTTGAAAACAAACCTGCCACTCTTACTTTTACCGGAGCTGTAGGCGCAGCTCAACTGAGCTTCTAAAAACCTAATCGGCAGTAATCATGTGAAAACTGACTATAAAAATATTAACTGTCATATTTTCGGATTTTTTTGAATGTTTTCTCGATTTGAGACAGAGAGTGAAAAAAAAGTGAATACGACACTAGACATTTTATGTCGTATCCGATCACTTATGCTGATTTCTCAGTCTCGGTGATTGTCTTTTGTTTTGTTTACGATTCCTCATTTTATCTGACTGACGTATCAGTCGGATAAAATCAGAACTTCAACTTTATGCCACATTAGACAACTATATAGATTGCAGAAAAGGTGCCATTGCTCATAACAAAATGGCCGGAAACAGGCAAAAATCAGGGGAAAAATTCTAGAGTCTAGGTAGAGAAAATCCCGCAACATCAGCGGATCTGCAGGCGGTTTATTTGACCCGCTCAATATTATACCTAACTTTAACGATGATGCAAATTTACCCGATGTCGGCGCTCACCAGTCGGGAAAGTCTCCTATGAAATTCGGTACTGAAGCCGGTCAGTAAAGCTATGGCGCTTTGGGGGTTTTATTATTTGACACAAAACCCGCTTTAAGATTCTATGCCACTGTAAGTGACGTACAAGCCTATCATTTTACCAGCGCGGAAACTTCCGGTCGACCGCCTGATGAGCGGCCACCTGAGGCTTGATCAGATTGTAGCCGGAGAAAGAAAAAAAATGAAAACACTACTTAAAAAAATTGATCTTCTTCGCACCTCCGCCTTTATCGGCGGCGAATGGCTCAACTCACGTACCAATAAAACTTTCAGCGTAACCAATCCTGCCGACGGAAAAGAAATTGCCAAAGTTGCAGACCTCGGTGCCGCAGAAACCCTGCAGGCCATTGACGCCGCTACTGTTGCACTTCCGGCCTGGCGTAAAAAAACTGCCAAAGAGCGTTCACAGATTTTAAAAAAATGGTTTGAACTCATCACCACTCATCAGGAAGACCTAGCCATCTTAATGACCTGCGAACAAGGTAAACCCTTAGCCGAATCCCGTGGCGAAATTGCTTACGGCGCAAGTTACATTGAATGGTTTGCCGAAGAAGCCAAACGCGTTTACGGCGATATTATTCCGGCAACTGCTAATGGCCGCAAAATTTTTGTAACTAAAGAGCCCATAGGCGTTGTAGCCGCCATCACCCCATGGAATTTTCCAATTGCAATGATCACCCGCAAAGCTGCAGCTGCATTGGCCGCCGGTTGCACCATGGTTTTAAAACCTTCCGAAGAAACCCCACTCTCGGCCTTAGCCCTAGCCAAGCTCGGTGAAGAGGCCGGAATTCCCGCCGGTGTATTCAATGTTGTTCTCACCACCGATCCCGCAGCTGTGGGCGCCGAATTAACCGGCTCATCAAAGGTGCGAAAAATTTCTTTTACCGGTTCTACCGAAATCGGTAAATTACTTTTTAAAAATAGCGCCAGCACCATCAAAAAACTTTCGCTCGAACTGGGCGGCAATGCTCCCTTCATCGTTTTTGACGACGCCGATGTTGACTCCGCCGTAATTGGCGCAATGGCCTCTAAATTCAGAAACTCCGGCCAAACCTGCGTTTGCACCAACCGCTTTCTGGTTCAAAAAAATATTTACGCCGAATTTTCAAAAAAACTCGCTGAAGCCACCGCCAAATTACAGATGGGTTCCGGTTTAGATCCAAAAACCAACCAAGGTCCGCTCATCAACATGGCCGCCGTCGAAAAAGTTGAATCCCTGCTCGCAGACGCAACTAAAAAAGGTGCCACCGTCATCATCGGCGGAAAGCGCGGACCATCAACCTTTTTCACACCTACAGTTTTAACCAACGTCACCACCGAAATGAAAATCGTAGTTGAGGAAATTTTTGGCCCGGTTGCATCCCTTATCCAATTCGACACCGAAGCTGATGCCATCCGCATAGCCAACGCTACACCTTTTGGTCTCGCTTCGTATTTTTATTCTACCAACAACAGCCGCATCTGGCGCGTAACCGAAGCTCTCGAGTGCGGCATCGTCGGCGTTAATGAAGGGCTCATCTCCACCGAAGTTGCGCCGTTCGGCGGTTACAAAGAATCCGGACTCGGCCGCGAAGGTTCCAAGTACGGCATCGACGACTATCTCCAGATTAAATACATGCTCTTAGGCGGGCTGCAAACCGAGGCCACAATATGAAAACAATTTCGCAAAAATATTTTTTCTCTAACCACAAATGCCTCATTGTTGAGTTTGATTTCTAATAGACAACTGTCGAAATGCTAAAAGTGCATTGATACTATCGAGACAGTCAGGGATATAAAGAGGTTTTCTAAGAAAAAATGGATACTCTTCATAGCTTTCACCAATCATTTTTGTAAATTTCTTTTCAGTTATGCCACTAGTAAACAAAAATAAAATGCCAGTTTCTTTGTAGTGCTTCCAAAGATCAACGCCGTTTTTTTCTCCAGCCAGCATAATATCAGCTATCACAAAATCAAACTGGTCATCAATTTTTTCTCGGTCATTAATAAGCTTTTCAGCACCCTCTTCCGATCTTGCCCAGCGAATGATAGCCTTTGGGTCAACGATGCGAATAATATGCTCCCAAATCGGTTGCAACGTAAAGTCGTCCTCAACCACTAGGTATTTTCGCTTTTCAGGAAATGTGAGTAACGCTTCCCTTTGGACAAGAACTTTAGATACTGTTTCAGTTTGTAATTCCATAAATCCTCCTCTGTTATGAAGTTATGATCGACCTCTTAGGTTTTCTTGACATGAATTTGATTTGGAAATATCTCCATGTAGCAATACTGGACTTATGTGCAGCCGCCCTAATGTGGAGCTCACTCCATATTAAAATCATCTGCCCATAAACTTGGTATCCGAAAATAAACTCAACGCGCACTGCGAATTTAAATTTTCAAGACACCAAAACGGAGCTAACATATGTGGATGTCATTAAAATTGTTTTTTCGAAATAAAAATCTACTCATCGCAGGAATGATATTATCCACAATTCCCGTTGCTCTTACGTTTTTTTTAGTTAGCGAAACTGAAAGAATAAGTAGAATTTATAAACACACAATTACTATTCAATCAAAATTAGACGACCTCAATGACCATATTAAAGATTGGGTTATTTTTTCACTAAAAAAAGAGTTCCCTTTTCGCGAAGAAAGCATGATGACCTCTACTAATAATGTAAATCAAGATATTATTGACTTGAATGAACTTGTCGAAAAAAATGAAATTCAATCCCAAAGAGCTATTAAAATTAATCAACTATGGAAAGAATTGATTACAGCTAGAGTTAAAGGCAGAGCCAGAGCTAGAGCTGCAATTCTTAAAGAAATTGATTCGGTAATTGATAGTATTGATAATTCTGAAGAGCAGGTGTCTCAAGAAAAACAAAAGAGTATTTCAGAAGCAATTTTTTTTGCAAAAATTATTTCTGCCATATCAATTTTTTTAGGTGTTATCATGACATTAATTTCTATTTTCATAATAAATAGAAATTTAAAAAAAGAGCGTGAACTCAATAATAAACTTAAAATTTCAGAAACCAAAGCTCTTGAATCTTCGAGATTAAAAGCAAGTTTTCTGGCAACTGTGAGTCATGAGATCAGAACACCTTTAAATGGAATTATTGGACTTTCTGATGTTCTAAGAAAAATGAATCTAAAAGACGATGAGTATCGCTTTGTAGAGCTCATTCATAATTCAGGGAAAACTTTGCTAAAAATTATAAACGATATTTTAGACTACTCTAAAATTGAATCTGGAAAAATTGAATTAGAAAATTCCGATTTTTCTATTCGAGATATCATTGAACAAGTCACATCAACTTTAAATCCAAAGGCATCTGAAAAAGCAATTCATTTAGATTTTGTCATCGATGAGAATTTGCCTAAAATACTTAATGGCGATTCATCACGAATTTCACAAATACTCTACAATTTAACTGGTAATGCCATTAAATTTACGTCAACAGGAAGCGTGGTTATTAAAGTTAACTTAAGTGCGATAACGGAGGACCATGCTGCACAGGTTTATTTTTCTGTTTCGGATACGGGCATTGGTTTAACGGAAGAACAGCAGGGAAAACTTTTTCAACCGTTTACTCAGTTACAAAAAGTTGGCACCTCTGGCGAGGCAGGAACCGGGCTCGGCCTATCAATTTGCCGACAAATTTTAAGAGCAATGAATTCCGAAATTTTTGTTGAAAGTAAAAAAGATAGCGGGTCACGTTTTTTCTTCACTTTAGAATTTTCAAATTTTTCAGATGAAAAAATTGGAACACAGGTCTTATCTAAAAAAATGACTTCGCTTAATAGGCAAATTGAAACTAAATCCATTTTCGATGAAAACGAAAAGCCAATGATATTAGTTGTTGAAGATAACCCAACAAACCAAGTTACAATACAAGTTATGCTTGAGCGCCTTGGGGCACAGGTAATTATCGCCTCAAATGGCGCCGAGTCGTTAGACTTAGTCTCTAAAACTGATGTTGATCTTATTTTTATGGATTGCCAAATGCCTGTAATGGATGGCTTCGAAGCCACCAGCAAGCTAAGGCAAAGTCGCATCTCTACTCCAATTATCGCAATGACTGCAAACTCTTCTAAAGAAGACCAAGAAGCCTGTAAAGCTGTTGGAATGAACGGCTTTATCAGTAAGCCAATTACAATTGATCTTTTAACTTTGGAGCTTTATCGCATACTTAAGCCTGAACCGGATTTTCTATCTATTGACGTATTAAATAAACTTGAAGAAGCAATCGGAGTAACTGGTAAAACCAAAGTAATACAAGCTTTTTTAAACGGTTTTGATGAAATGATAGAAACTTTAAACTCGTCAGTAACTGAAAATAATTTAGTTACACTACGTAAATTAGGACATCGTTACAAATCATCAGCTGAAACTGTCGGGGCCAGGGGGTTAGCTTATCTTTTTAAGAGATTAGAAAAAATATCTCAAATTAGTACAGCTTCTGTGCTTGTATCGCAGATTCAACTTACTGCTGTTCAGATTGAAAAAAAGTTAAAACAGCATCTACAGACCAAGGTGTAGAAAACTCCTTACTGAATTAACTTTGGATTCAACTTGGCGAGATATGTTGGTTTTAGGAAAAGAGGCTAAAATGAAAACTGTATTAGTCATCGACGATGATCCTACTATCAGTGTACTGATCAAATATATTTTATTAACAGCAAACTACAGTGTGACGGTTTTAAACTCGGCTGCCAATGCAGAGTCCACTATAAAATCAAAAAATTTCGACCTCGTTCTTTGTGACATAGACATGAATAACGGACCTTCTGGTTTTGAGCTTTTAAATTCACTTAAATCTTCTGGCATTTTCGTTCGATTTGCTTTTCTTTCTGGTCGAGCAAAGTTGACCGACTTCGAGCACGCAATGTTACTTGGCGCAGACGATTATGTAATAAAACCAATTGAAATTGAGAGCTTAATTTCAAAAGTATTTAGACTCACCTCAACAAGTGAGCCTGATAAAAAAATATTTGCAGAGAGACGTCTAGATCGTTGGACGAATCTTGATAGATCAATTTTAATTTCAAAAGTTTCAGAGGACGGTATGCATCTGATTTTTAAAAAGCCCTCGAAAGTGAATGAGCGTTTAAAAATTCAGTCTAGTTTTTTTGATGAGTTAGGAATACGCGCACCATGGTTTCGGGTAAATTCATGTAAACAAATTGATAATCAACGGTATTCAGCACAAGTTAGTTTCATTGGCATGTCGGAAAGCGAAGTCAGTCGTGTAAGATTGTGGATGATTCAGCATCCTGAGAAAAGAAGATATTCACTTATTTAATAACTGAGATGGTGGGGATTATTATGCAAAACGAATTCAAACCTGTCGTTTTAATTACGGGATGCAGTCAGGGCCTTGGTTTTGCGTTAGCTGAAATTTTTAAAGCGACTAATAATTATAGAGTTGTTGCGACCGCCAGAAAAAATTCTATTGAAAGTTTAAAGAATCGAATCCAAGAAACAATGGATTTTCGCATTCGCCAACTTGATGTTACTTCAGATCAAGAACGGCACTTGCTGGTAAGCGAATGTTACCGTGACTGGAAAAGTATCGATATTCTAATTAATAATGCCGCAGTCTCTTATCGCTCAGTTGTTGAACATATGGATGAAGAATCGGAAATGCACCAGCT
>JAYTFA010000181.1:0-4331 GCA_043734765.1 Pseudobdellovibrio sp.
AACCTGTACTTCCTCGGTCATACAATTCCAGAAATCGCGAAGGTCATCAGAAACGTATAAAGAGCATCAACGGGAATGCTTAATACCCGCAATGCGCCCGTCATCACCAACATCAATAATATAATGCTCGTCATCTGTTCATTCTGCTCAAGCTTATAATTAACTGAAGCGGGTAAAAACCGGGCCAGAACTTTTCCGCCATCCAATGGATTTAACGGAATCATATTAAAAATTGCTAAAAACAAATTTACCTTTACGAACATTTTCATCAACTCAAAAACCGGCTTAGTAAAATCCCCTAAGAATCCGATTTTTAACGCAAAAAAAACAAATACAGTAGCCACTGCAGCCAGTAAAAGATTGGAGGCCGGGCCTGCTAAGGCTATCCAAAACATATCACTGCGGACATTTTTTAAATTTCTGGTGTTCACCGGAACCGGTTTTGCCCAACCGAAGAAAATTGGAATATTAAAAACAATTGCACTGATTGGAAGCAGTATGGTTCCGATCAGATCAGCATGAGCCATAGGATTTAAAGTTAAACGCCCCATTTGTTCAGCGGTATTGTCGCCTCGCCATTTTGCCACAAGTCCGTGAGCATACTCGTGAAAACAAAGTGCAAACAAAAATGGAACGTAAAACAATGCTAATTTAGCGCCAATTTCCATAAAGTCCATATTCACCTCAACTGGGTACCTGTATAGGCTAACAGATACCAGACTCATGTCGAGAAAAACTCTTATCTTGCACTCTCTTTATTCAGAAACTCATAAGCTCATATTTTGACTAAAAAGAACGATTTTATGCAATGCATTACTTGATCAATTCAAAGTAAAAGCTTAGTTTGTTGCGATTCGTCCCTATTTTAAATTTCTGAAGGAGTTCATTTTATGTCTGATTATAAACACCCTGCTTTAACAATGTGGTCTGAAGACGAAATTGCGTTTAGAGATGCAGTTAAATCTTTTGCTGAAGCTGAAATCAAACCCCATGTTACTCACATGGATGAAAAAGCCCAGATGAAACCCGAAATTATTTCAAAACTTTTTGAAATGGGTTTGATGGGAATTGAAACGTCCGAACAATATGGCGGAGCGGGCTCCAGCTTTACCATGGCCTGTATTGCCATTGAGGAATTAGGCCGTGTAGACGGATCTGTATCAGTACTTTGTGATGTTCAAAATACACTGGTTACGAATGCAATTCTCAAATATGGAAGCGCCGGAACCAAAGAAAAATATTTACCAAAACTTGCGCGCGACTGGGTCGGTGCCTACTGTTTATCGGAATCCTCTTCGGGTTCAGATGCCTTTGCATTAAAATGTCGAGCTGAAAAAAAAGACGGAATATGGATTCTCAACGGAAATAAACTCTGGATTACCAATGCCAATGAAGCCAGTTTTTTTATTGTGTTTGCCAATATGGATATATCTAAAGGCTACAAAGGGATAACCGCTTTTATCGTAGAAAAAGGATTCAAGGGATTCAAAGTCGGCAAAAAAGAAGATAAATTGGGAATCCGGGCCAGCTCTACTTGCGAATTGATTTTTGAAAATTGCGAAGTGCCGGAAGACAATGTTCTCGGTGAAATCGGCAAAGGCTATAAAATTGCCATTGAAACCCTGAATGAAGGTCGAATCGGAATCGGCGCTCAAATGGTGGGGATTTCTCAGGGGGCCTACGACGCCACTTTAAAATACATTAAATCCCGGGAACAGTTCGGAAAGTCGATAGGTCAGTTTCAAGGTGTTCAGTTTCAACTGGCGCAGATGCGGATCGAACTCGAAGCTGCGCGCTTGATGGTGTACAACGCCGCCAGACTGAAAGATGCCGGCGGTGACTTTATTGAATCTGCAGCAATGGCAAAGTACTACTCTTCTAAAGTGGCTGAGAAAATAACCTCAACTGCAATTGATCTTTTCGGCGGAAATGGTTTTACCAAGGAATATCCCGTTGAAAAATTCTGGCGTGATGCCAAAATCGGTCAGATTTACGAAGGAACTTCCAACATGCAATTGCAAACAATTGCGAAAATTGAAATGGACAGAGCTTAAATCATGTCAAAGGAAAATCAAACAGTGGTGATCACCGGGGCCAGCTCCGGTATTGGCGCTGAAATCGCAAAACGATTTGCAAAAGAGGGTTACGAACTTCTTTTGTTCGGACGCGACGAAACCCGTCTTAGAAAAGTTCAGTCGGAATGCCGAAATAACCGCACGGAAATCCTGGCATTCGATCTGGCGGAAATTACAAAATACGAAGACGAAATTAAGAAAAAACTAAACGACTTAACCACCGCTACTATTTTAATAAATAATGCCGGCCTGTTTCATCAGGGATTGATTGAAGACACTTCTGATGAAATCTGGACCACACAATTTCAGATCAATTTACTTTCGGCTGTCCAATTAACAAAAATACTCTGGCCTACTTTTAAAGAAAATAAAAAAGGTTCGGTTGTTAATATTTCATCTACACTGGGAATAAAGCCCAGCGCCAACACGGGTGCTTATTCGGCTATTAAAGCCGCTATGATCAATTGGACCCAATCGCTGGCACAGGAAGGCGGAAACTATAATATCAGGGCCAATTGCATTTGCCCGGGTATTGTTGATACTCCGATTCATGCCTTTCACTCGATGTCTCCGGATCAGAAAAAGGAAGCGACCAAACAAATGGCCTCCTACCAACTCTTAGGTGAAATCGGTAAGCCGGATGATGTTGCAGAAGCTACTTACTTTCTGGCTTCGGATCTTTCTAAATGGACCACTGGAGCGGTGCTCAGTGTGGATGGGGGAATACATCTCAAATGAGTAAAGAATCAAAAGAACCTCTGCGATTGTCAAAGCTGATGTCCGAGCGGGGCCTCTGTTCCAGACGGGAAGCCGATGATTATATTGCAAACGGCTTAGTTCGGGTCAATGGGGAAATTGTAAAAGAACTCGGCACCAAAGTGCTTCCTGATGTTCGCATTACACTTGAACCTGAAGCTATGCGAAACCAGAAAAATCTCGTCACCATTATTCTCAATAAACCCATTGGTTATGTCTCGGCACAACCTGAACCCGGATCCGGATACGAACCTGCAATTCGACTTGTTAATGACCGCAATCAATATGGGCTGCAAAAGAAAACCCTTCAGCACGGAGACCTTCAGGGTATTGCCGTTGTGGGACGACTTGATATTGATTCGCAAGGCTTACTTATTTTTACCCAAGATGGACGACTGGCAAAAAAAGTGATCGGTGAAAACTCTCTAATTGAAAAAGAATACGTTGTACGGGTCAACTATGCCGGCCCGGAAAAAAAGCTTCCGCCGGAAAAATTAAAACTCCTCAACTACGGTCTTTCTATTGACGGCGAAAAGCTGAAAAGAGCCCAGGTCGAATGGATCAATGATGATCAACTTCGGTTTATTCTTAACGAAGGTAAAAAACGCCAGATCCGCAAGATGTGCGAACAGGTAGGACTTGAAATTAACGGTTTAAAGCGGGTTCGTGTCGGCAAACTGGTGCTCGGGAAATTACCTGAAGGACAATGGCGATTTCTGGAACCGGGCGAAGAGATTTAGCAACAACTCCCCGTTTTTGCTTCCTCAGTATTTCGGTTTACAATGTAAACTGAAATACTGGTGTAAACTCGACCTATTTTTTCTTCCAAATACTGTCTCGATCTAAAAAAGACTCTCTTAAGTTTTCTAAATAAGTGATTTCTGTTTCAGTGAATCCGGATTTTTTTCTCAGATCATGATTGATCGGGTTTATGCGCTTAGGCAGCACTGATCTGAGTCTATCCATTCGTGTTTTAAAATCATCTACTGGATTCAGGTTTTCAGCTATACAAAACCTGATATACCAATCCGTTCCGAATAAAACGTGACCGATTTCTTCGGTGTTTATTATTTTAACGGCTTTTTTCACGCTGGTTGCATCCACTCCGCCCAGACGTTTCAATAAAGTATCGCCTGCATCTAATCCGCTTCCCTCGAGATAGCGGTGCACAATCAGAACACGGTCTAAAATCGAATCTTCAGGGCTAACTGTGCCCCAAAGACCGCAATTAACCGGCCAGTCGCCCCAATTAAAACCTAGAGCATTGATTTCGGTTAAACACATTTCAAGGTGTTCGGACTCAGATAATGTGACCTTCCAGAGTTCTTCTTTAAACTCCTGTGGGACCTCGGGAAACTCCGCTAAAGTTCGTAAGCCTAACTCCATTGCCTGCAGTTCAATGCTCGCCAGGTCGTGCAGCATTCGAGCCTGCCCCTCTTGAGTTGAGAGCCCCTTTTTCAAAGGATGCTTTTTAAATTCCAGAATATTGGCATCGCGGGC
>JAYTFA010000182.1:0-4540 GCA_043734765.1 Pseudobdellovibrio sp.
GCTAAAACTTTTTTATCTTTGTCATAAAATACTGCGTACGCCACATCTGAGTTTTTTTGCAGTTCATTTACAAAACCTTCAAGTGCGGTCAAATCATAATTCGTAATATACGATGGGGCTACTTTGGACAAAAAGGTGGAAACGGTTTTACCTTTGGACTCCATTGATTCGTTCGCACTATAAACATTTATCGATCCTAAGATGAGCCCCAAAATCAGGGTAGCTGAAAAAACGATGATCAGTGTTGGCACTACAAACTGGAATTTTATACCCGTTAATTTAGTTTTCTTTTCGAGGTATTTCATAAATCCATCGCCAAATTTACTCATGGTCCACTCCTTCAAATAATTATATACAAGAACTTATCGACCATAAAATTGTCTTACTTGAGAGAATTCAAAGAACCTGGACCGAACCTCAACTATAGTAGGGGTTTAAACGCGAAGCGTCCTGATTTGAAATTAGACAAATCTCTGGCTAGGCTCTATGCATGAGAAAAATATCAGCACTATTTCTGTTCTGCGGTTCTTATTTTATTTCACAATTTTTATACGCTTATACGCCCATAAGCGATGATCGCTTAAAAGAGTTGCTGCAAGAGTTTAATTACACCCCGGTTGTTGAAGCCTTAAAGTTGCCAAAACCGAACTGCACTGCTCAAGATCTTGAGTACACTACAACTTATCCGCAGAGAGACAGCGTTCTTAATATCAAGGCAAAGACATTTATTCCTACAGGCAGCAATTGGCCCGTGGTTTTTATGTTTCCGCCACTGGGTGGAATGAATAAATTAGATCAGGCAATGGGGGAAACTTTTTGCAAACAAAACATTGCTGCAATACTGATAACCACAAGTTTAACCGGATTGGACAGCGACACTCTGGTTCCTGTAAGCGATCATGATCATACTCATCGTCGCGTTGCTTCGGCAATTAAAGGTGGAATGATTATAGCCCACTCGTTCCTTCAGATTAACACTGAAAAGGTCGGATTATTCGGCGTGAGTTTAGGCGGAATTTTAGGGTCGGTAGCTTACGGGGTTATTCCGCAAATTTCAGCGGCCACGTTTTTGGTTAACGGAGGAGACGTCCCGTTTATTTTGGCCTACAGTGATGTGGGAAGTATTGTTAAAGTCAGAAATGCGCGAATGGCTGAGCAGAACTTAAAAACCGTAGAGGAGTATGAAGAATACCTCAGAAAAAATTTAAATCTGGATCCGATGCATTTTGCAAAACTGATTGATCCTGACAGCACTAAGCTTTTTTTATCTAAAACCGACACGTCGGTGCCAACTGTAAAACAGATGGAGTATTATACTGCAATCGGATCGCCGCACGAAACTTCATTTTACAGCTTAAGTCATGCCAATACAGTTATCTCCGTACTTGGACTGGGCACGAGCAAGCCTAAAATCGCTCAGTGGTTCCAGAGCCGATTTGCACTGCCGAATCCACGCATTTCAAATAATAATTAAGAGGCTTTGTCGTCTGAGTCGCCTGGGGTGCGGGAACCGAAGGTTTCCGCATGAGTGTCTGATTTAAAAATTCTATTGATTTCCATAAGTGAATTAAAAACCAAGGCATCAACTTTTTGAATAGGCTTGCTGCCCGCTGTTTTGTTATTATCTTCAATTCGGCTGTTAATTTTTGAGCTCATGTTGGTCATCACTTTGATTAATCTGATAATGTCCATTTCAGTTTTAAAATCCGAGCACATAAAGTTATTTTCAATATTCGAGTTTTTATCAACGTCACCCTTGTTTTCCACTTGGATAAAATTGACAATTTTTCTAGAGAGATCAAAATAGTTTTGAAAATCATCACTGCTTTCAAATGAATTTTCGGCCAGTTGTTTAAGTGCATTATCAAACATATCTCCTTCAGAAATCGGAGATTTAAATGAAGACCTAAACACATTGGATTTTTTTTTGATTTTTCCTTTTAAAGCAATTCTTGACTGAGAGAGTGTGGCCTGAAGATTAAGGATTTCAGCTTTTATTGAGCTGGCTTTTTTAAAGCGTATTAATTTAGTCATAAGTATGACAAATCCGCCGAAAAAAGCGACCTTTAGAGTAATGTTAAATAAGTCAATTATTGCATCCACAGGAAAGGTATCGGATAAACATACGGTTTTAATTAGTGGACGTTAGTCTAGTTTATTTGCCTTCCTTGAGCATCAGTAATAATATGAAACCCTGAATGAATAAAAAATTTGTACTTTCACTTGGTAGCGGGGCATTAAGGGGATTTGTCCATTTGGGCGTTTACAAGGCCCTGTTTGAAAATCGTATCAAAATAGATGCTATTTACGGCACCAGCGTCGGCGGCCTGGTCGGTGCTTTTATTTCTGAGGGCTGGGAGCCAACCAGGTTAATCAACTTTGCACTGGACCTCTCGCCTCTGGACCTGCTGGATATTACCTTACCGAATAATGGTTATATAAAAGGTAATAAATTAAATAAGTTTGTAAAAACAAACATTAAAGCTCGCAACATAGAAGATCTTCCGATACCTCTTACGATTGTAGCCGTTAAAGCGCGAACCGGAGAGGCTGAATTTTTTCAACACGGACAACTGGCCGATCGGATTCAGGCTTCAAGTGCAATTCCCAATGTTTTTAAGCCGGTTATCATTGACGGAACAGAGTATTTAGACGGAGATCTGTGCTCTCCGGTCCCTATTAAAAAAGCTCGGGAAGACTATCCAAATGCTATTATTATGGCTGTTAATATTATTCCTACGGCACAACAGGCGCTCAGAGAAAGTAAAAATTGGGCCAGTCTCATTTCAAGGACTATTTATCGTCAGACCCTGATTGCAAACGAAAAAACGTATGCTGATTTTTTTTTGAATCCCGACACGGGATACAACATTGGATTTTCCAAAAAAGCAGCTCGTGAAAGAGTTGAATTGGGCTATCACCAAACTCTCGCTATTATCCCTCAGTTAAAACAATTTCTGGCTCCTGTTTAAAAGTTTTACACCTTAATGAAGTTAAAAAAAATCTACTCTACTTGAGTCGGGCTCACTTTCTGCAATTGCAACACATGTAGATTAATGCAAAAAATTTGGGAGTTCGTATGAAACAAAAAATTATCACTCATGCCTTATTGCTATTGGGCTTAGCCGGATTGACGGCCTGTCCTAACCAATCCAATAATGACAGAACCAATGCGGTAACTCCGAACCAGGCTCAAACTAATCCGGGCACGAACCCAAATGCTCCCGGAACTAATAACCCCGGTGGCAATAATCCGGCCCAATCCGTGGGCGGATTCAAGTCTGTTCAGTGTGACTATGAAGGCCTGAAAAACTCAAATCACAGATTTTTCAACACGAGCGTAGGCACAGGTAGAACAAGCACAATTATTCTTTTAGATAGTCGAGTTGATAGTACTTTTGACTTAAGAACCAAATTTTTAGGATTGGATATCGGAAAATTCGGAAAGATTACACTTAAGTATGTACCGGCAGCATCCACTAAGAGTGGCACAGACACCTTGATTCTGGTAAATGAAGGACTAAACAAAAACATTCGCAGCAGCCAGTCCGGCTTTGCCGGACAAGAAGTAAAGCTTGAGGCCACAGGTTCAGGCGGTGGCACCAGTTTGTTTATTGCCTGCAAAGGAACTTCTCAATTTACAGGCATTGCATCCAGTGCGGGTAAAACCAGTCTAGCTTGCCACGGCACTTCCAGCACATCTGACAGGCAAGACGAAGATATTAAAATCATAATCCCATTGAGCACTCTTGCAGCTGGAGCCGAGACGCCACTCTCCGAAGTGTTGTCAATTAAGGTTGATAAAGCGGCAACCCAGATCACTTTCATCGCCAGTGTGGATCCGCAAAATTCAAATGCGGTTATCACATCAACTGCTTCACTCACTTCATCGGCTACTTTTACCACTACGGACGGATATAGAAGTGAAGTTTCTGATACAAAAATCAATGTGACTTGTAAACTTCAGTAATAAAATTTCATATTAGCTGTCGGCTTGCGTTAAATATGTTGCATTGACTCTAGTTTTTATAGTTTTTACAATTACTTACACCATGAATTTTTTTGATAAATTTGCAGATTATTTTTCTAATGATATAGCTATCGACCTCGGAACAGCTAATACCCTTGTCTATGTAAAAGGGCGGGGGATTATTTTAGACGAGCCTTCCGTCGTTGCGGTACAAAAAAATTATCGTGGAATGCAAAATCGTGTTTTAGCTGTAGGTAAAGAAGCAAAAGAAATGCTGGGTCGTACACCAGGAAGTATTGTTGCTATTCGTCCTATCAAAGATGGTGTTATTGCTGACTTTGAAGTGACTTCATCCATGTTGAAATATTTTATTCAAAAAGCAATGGGCGAAAAAAAATCCTTAGTTCGTCCAAGAATTATTATTTGTGTTCCCTTCGGTATTACGCAGGTTGAAAAGCGTGCGGTTAAAGAGGCGGCTCAGTCTGCCGGTGCTCGTGAAGTCCACTTAATTGAAGAGCCAATGGCGGCGGCTATCGGAGCCGGATTACCAATCACAGAGCCCTCAGGAAA
>JAYTFA010000183.1:0-4673 GCA_043734765.1 Pseudobdellovibrio sp.
TTTTGAATAAATGCCATAAACACTTTGCTGCGACATATAGCGGTTAAAAAACCAAACGGCTAAAAGTGATTCTAAACTATTACCGAATGAAATTACCAAAGTGGCCGGAACGTTGAGTCCCGTTTCAAAATTTGCTAAAAAAGCGCCGGCAAATATGCCAATGGCCATACGAGGTCCGAATAAATAAACTAAACTTATTCCTATACCCGTGGCCGGCCAAACGGCAGAGGTCTGTTTGTTGATTGTTGCGACTTCTAGACCAAGGCGTGCCGAAATATAATAAGCCAGAAATGAAGCTGCAATGAAGCCAATTGTTTTCGCATGAACTGCAATTTTTTCTAACGTGGTGTTTTTTGCCAACCTGTTTTTCCTGACTAAGTAGCCAGTCTATTTTACCTGCGAATTTACTTCAATTAAAATACCTCGACCAAATCCGATTTCGCAAAAAAACAGCTCAAGTGGAAAAATACCGCATCATTAGACTTACAATTTATTTTTGTTTATTATTGACAGATTTTTTTGAACAGCGCTAACTTAAGGTTAAACGGTGTTTAAACCTCATTAAAAAATCTGATTTATCCAGCCGGTATCTTTAGGATTTCGAGCCACCAGCCGAACCTTTTGCTCACAGAAATAAGCGCAACCCGAAACCTTCAGCATTTCCACATCTAATTTTTTTCCGAAGTAATCCGGCAAATAGGCAATAGCTTTACCGCTTACCACAAGCTCTTCGAGAAGCTTAAGGCTGGATGTTAAATACTCTACTTTTCTGGGAAATTGATCATCTCTCCATCCGTCAAGCGATTGTTTCAATCCTACTTTTCCTAACAGTGGATTGTTGGGGCTAACAAAAGCAAATTTCAGAACCTCTTCTACTGGAATAGTTTTTTTTGATTTTGCGGCATTAAAAAGTGGGTGCCAGGTGCCTACATAAGTTTGAAATTTTGCTTCCTCAAGAATTTTTGATGAAAGTTCTTTATGGGCGGGCACATCGGCTGTAACAAAGGCTAAATGGGCCTCACCGCGCCTCACCTGTTCCAGCGCCGCCTCATCATCTGTTGCATGAAATTCAAAGGACGCCAGTGGGTATTTCTTTTTGATGGTCTGACTTAAGGCAATTCCCATTTTAGAAAGCAGAATCTCAGGGCCAGCAATATTAATCTGAATAGAACCTTTGTGGCCGGCCAGTTCTATTTTTGTGGATTCTTCCAACTGAATTATTTCAGACGCTCGCTTTTGCAATAAGCGGCCGTGATCGGTTAATTTGATGTTTCGACCTTCGCGGGTAAAGAGCTTAATTAACAGCTCTTCTTCTAAACGAGTAATCGCCTTACTGAGAGCCCCTGTTGATACATTCAGTTTTTCAGAAGCTCTATGAATATTCTCATGCTTCGCAACCCCTAAAAAATAGCGTAATTCAAATGTTTCCATAAACGAAACAATAAATTTTATTTTGATTCTTTTCAATCAAATAAAATCCTGTAAGGTGGCCTTATGAAAACTTCTCAGATGAACCGATGGTCTACACTCGAATTAAAACAGAACAAAAAACTCCTTAACCGCGTTGTCGTGCCACCAATGGCCTCGCAAACAGCCGATCTGGAGGGGTTTGTAACGAATAAAACCATTAAACACTACCAGAGCCTTGCAGAGTCCAAAGCAGGTTTGCTGATTGTGGAATACACTTATGTCGATAGTTCAGGCCGAAGCGAGGAAAATCAGCTGGGTATCTGGAGTGACAAACACACGCAAGGCTTAACTAAAATCTCGGAATTAATTCACAACTCAGGAGCCTTAGCCGGAATTCAGCTCAGCCACGGTGGCGGAAAGTCCGACCGTGAGTTAACCGCTGGCCAGCTCATGGGGCCAAGTGCTATTGCCGTTCCTGTTAAAGGCGAAGAACTGGAAATTCCGGATACAATGAACCATGCTCAGATTGAGATGTGGAAATCGGCGTTTCTGGCCGCTGCGGACCGCGCGCTAAAGGCCGGTTTTGATCTGGTCGAACTTCATTCGGCACATGGTTACGGGCTTAATCAGTGGCTTTCTCCGATCACCAATCAGCGAAACGACGAATATGGAAATGATCTTCATGGGCGCATGCGTTTGCTTTTAGAAATCGTTTCAATGCTAAAAATTCAGCATCCTCAACTCTTAATCTCGGTGCGAATGCCTGGGCAGGATTTTACTGAAGGAGGCCTCACGATTTCAGATACAATTCTGGTGGCACAGTCTCTTGAAAAAGCCGGCGTGGATATTATTCATGTTTCTTCCGGTATCGGCGGATGGAGACGATCATCTTCGCGATCCGGCGAAGGTTATCTTGTGGAAGAGGCGGCGCAAATCCAGGCGTCCGTCAAAGTTCCGGTCATCGGCGTTGGCGGCATTCAAACAGGTGAATACATCGATCAGGGCGTTTCTTCGGGAATGTTTTCTCTGGCGGCTGTAGGGCGAGCTATTTTAAATAATCCGAAAGGCTGGCACGAATGTGTTCTGGCAAAGCTCTAGTTTTCTTCAATTTCTGCAGGAACCGAAGTGGCTTCAAGCGCCGCTTCCAAAAACGGTTTCGAACGAACTTTTATAAGAAAGGATTTCAAGATCGTTTTTTTTCCGGCCAGCTCAAAATCCAGACCCGACTGAATACTATTAATTTCCATATGACGAAGACCAAGCTCAGACTGTACCTTTAAAATCAGCTTACGGATGTCATCAATAAAAAAGTTTTCGAAATTGGTTGAAAACAGCAACTCGCCGTCAGAATTAAGGCTTCCTAAACAGTTTTTCAGTAAGGTCTCAAGGCTTGATTCAATTTTAAATACACCTTTTTCGCCGCGCGAAAAAGACGGCGGGTCGCAGATGATAAGATCATATTTAATATTTTTTTTCAGACTCTGTTCCAGAAAATCCAAACTGTCGCGGAGTAAAAATTTATACTTGGCAGGATCCAGCAAATTCAGCTCGAAATTCTTTTTCCCCCAGTTCAGTACATTCTTGTTGGTGTCTATGGATGTGACCTGCAGAGCTCCGCCCAGAGCGCCCGCCAGGCTGAATCCGCAGGTGTATGAAAACAGGTTCAGAATATTTTTATCTTTTGAATTATTTAACACCCAGTTGCGCTGCAGTCGCTGATCTAAAAACAATCCGAAGGACTGTCCGGAATCAGAACGCATTTCATATTTGATTTTATTTTCATTAGCCACCCACACCGCTTCAATTGGGGCGCTGCCGGTCCCGGGGTAAATCACAAATTGAGATTTGTTGGCGGGGTCTTTTCCCCGGTTGTGCATGAGTCGCACAAGAATCGGTTTTTTCATAATTCGGGAATACTCTGAAAACGTTTTTGCATTGGATTCAGTCCAGTTTTCATTGTAGCAGGATAGGGCCAATATCCCGCCGAATTGGTCAATGCTGAATCCGAATTCTTTAAATTCATCTTTGTTATGGGCTAATCTGAAGCATTGATTTAATCTCTGACCCTCAGTTTCATTTCCCGAAAATAATCTCAATCGGCGGTCGGCTTCAAAAAGGGCTTTCGCCAACAATTGATTTTCCATTAACTGAAGATTTTCAAAATACCACGGCAGCTCTGATTTAATAATCAGGCCGTTCGGAAATTCAATTTTATGATTGTGCAGACACAGAAACGGAAAAATGGCGCCCCCGTATTTTTCATCTCCTACGAGAGAAATTCCTGCGGCCTGGGCATGAATTCGGATCTGATGATTTCTGCCCGTGAGAGGATTGGCCTGCCAAAGTTCAAACGCTGTTGTTTTTTTAAGAAGTTTCAGTTCAGTTTTGGCTTCCAGCTCTCTGGCTTTGTGAATAATAATTTTATCGATCACAAAATTATTACTTGCTGATTTGGCATCCGTAATAAATAAGTAGGTTTTTTTTACCTGCCGATTAAAAAAATAGGCGGCGTATTTTTTTGCAGCTTCCTGAGACTTTGCAAAAATAATGACTCCGGTTGTGGTTTGATCAAGCCGGTGCACAATATGAAGTTTTTTACCGATTTGTTTTTCATATATTTCGATCAGCCCATCCTGAATAAAATCCGAATTTCCTATTTTGGAATCATTTGTATGACTGTTGATACCATAAGGTTTGTCTATGGCGATTATGTCCTGGTCTTCAAAAAGAATGGAAATTAAATAATCGTTTAGTCTTAAAAAATTCATTGCACCAAGTAGGACCTTATTTAGCTTAAAAAATCACGATTTTTGGGCCCCATTAAAAAATTTACAAAGAGAGGCAAAAAGAAACGTTGCGGGTGAATATAAATCCCACTACCGCTGCCTTCTCTCAAAAACAGGCATATATCGTGCAATTCAAAAGTCATAACCATTTAAAGGGGAAAAAATGACAAGCTTAAAGGCTTTAGCTTCTAAAAAAGTTTTAGTTCTTAAAATCAACTCTACCCTGCGCGAAGCCGCAAGAGCTATGGATAACAAGTCTGTAGGCTGTGCGCTGATTTCCGACGGCAAAGGTCATATCGTCGGTTTGGTTACGGATCGCGATATTGCCTGCAGAGGAGTTGGCCTCAA
Organism: Pseudobdellovibrio sp.; assembly: GCA_043734765.1. Classification (GTDB taxonomy): domain Bacteria; phylum Bdellovibrionota; class Bdellovibrionia; order Bdellovibrionales; family Bdellovibrionaceae; genus Pseudobdellovibrio. Next base: position 4,545 of record JAYTFA010000183.1, read on the forward strand.
TTATTCTCCTTCCGACGAAATCGGCAAACTTGTACGTAAGGACCTTATTTTCATCAATGAAAGTAGAACTTTGCCGGAGGCCACTGAACTCATGCGGGAGTTCGGTATCAGGCGTCTTCCGGTCATCAA
>JAYTFA010000184.1:0-3167 GCA_043734765.1 Pseudobdellovibrio sp.
TTTACATTAGCACCACTGACTTCCGGAATAAAATTAATACGATTTTGTGCGTGCTTGACATCCGCATAAATCGAAAACCCTTCCGTGATACTGTAATTAAAGTACTCACCGAAAAAGGGATTGGCCTTTTCTTCTGTTCCCAGCACCACCCCGAGATAATTAGCGGTCTGAGCCCAGGACTTTTCGTATTTAAATACAATTTTAGGTTTAAAACTGTCTTCCGCGATCCACTGAGCTTCATTGTTGGAAATCGGCTCAAGCATCAGAACAAAACTATTTTCTTTATTTGTCGAAAGATTCGCCCTCAGCAAAACGTGGCCTTTTTCTTTAAATATCAGACTCTTCTGCCTGGAATTAAAATGGTAAAGCGGATTCGATGCATTTATAAATTCAGCGGGTCCCCATTGATAAACCTGCAGACCAAGTGTTGTCGAAAACATCGGGGACCAATTCTGTTCATAAAAAGCATCCGTTAAATCGGCCTGCCCTTTGGCTTCGGTTGCAGACTGATTATTAATTTCCATATTTTTTTGAAAAGCTGTAAATCGCGGTCTTAAAACAATCTGCTGATCGCGACCTTTCCACTTCATCTCGCCTCGCAAGTCGAGGCCGTATTCAATATTTGGGATTTTAAGAACCTGATTCAGCGGATTTATTATCGAATCTGAAACCTGATTTTTCTGGGTGTAAAAGTAACTGTCAAATGAATACTTGATCTCGGCATAACTTAAATTAATAAAGATTAAAAATAGTATTTTAAACATGATTTAAATTTTCAATAATTTTTTTCTTGAGTTCGTGCCTTGTTGAATACAGGCATGCCGCTAAGCTCACAAAAACTAATATTGAGAAGGCATTCAGATAGCCATAAAATGTAAAATTGATTCTGAATAAAACCGGTTCGGATAACAAGCCGGCCTTATACCGAATTTGCAATGAATTCAAAAAAACCGTCAGAAACAGAGATGAAATAAGTCCCAGAAAAGTTCCGAGCAGAACCAGCAAAAATGTTTCGTAAACAAACATTTTTACAACCTGGCGTGCTTTAAATCCGATGCTTCTTAAAGTTCCGATTTCCCGGCTACGCTCCTTAATTATTTTAATAAGAGTATTTACAACCGATAACGTTGAAATAATCAAAATGACGATAACAACAAAATTTCTGAAAATAGACATAAGATCCAGCGTTTTAATATAAGTTTCCCCGATAGGATGGTCGAGCCAGGTCATTATTTTTATTTGCGGGTATTTGGTTCCGATTTTATCGTTGAACAGCTTCATAAATTTATCTTTGTCGCCGGAATCCCTCAGCTCAACCGACATCATTGTCACATCTTTGCTGTTTAAAAGCGTCTGTGCGGTTTCAAGCGAGGTTACAAAATAGCGGTCATCAATGTCACGATATCCGGCATCCATTAAGCCCACAACATTAACATCAAGAGCATTCAGTTGCCCTTCGGCCGTCATTACACTTACCTGCAACTCGTTGGTCAAACATTCAAAAGGTCGTTCGTTCGCTTCATACCCGCCAGAAAACGAATAAATTTTATGAGAAAAATCCCATGAGCATCCCAGTTTTCGGGCCAGTCCCTGACCGAGCATCACAGCGTAGGGCGCATCCGACAAATGCAGTGGTTTCCCTAGGGTTGCGTTCCATGACCAATTCTTTCCACGAACGGCTTCTCCCGAAATAACATCAAAACCCCGTCCCATCATGATGGCCGATTGTTTTCCATTTGTAATCATTCCCTGAAAATTCACAAACCGCACACGATTATTAACCAGAGCCTTTTGCTCCTTAAAAAAATCCTCAATTTCCGCCTGCTCATGCTCAAATAAAGAAAATTTCCAGGGCTCGGCCAGGCCGGCCTTCGTCTGAATTTCAGGTTTTTCAATAATCAGATCCCCCAGCATCGAACGATGCCGGAAAGAATCCTCATACATCTTTTTTAAATCATCAATATAACCGTCAAACAAAACCAGTGAAACAAATGAAGCCGACAGTGATAAAAGCGCCGAGATCGAGTGTCTCCAGTTTTTTTTAACATTTCTATAAGCTATAGTCCAAAAAATCATATTTGTTCTATCTGGTCATATTGTTAATATTAAATAAGGCATCCGAATGATCCACAATCCTGGGCTTAGTGTAATTTATAATACTTCTGTTCTCTTTGAATTTGGCATCAACAATGGTTAACCGACTGACAAAAGCAATACTTTTGCCACCGACAGTCAGCGTATTATTGTATTCAAGCATGCCGATTTTGAAGGGTTTACCCTGTAAAGTTAAAAATTCTGCCTTGGTTGCCAACTTTGTTTTATCACTAATCCAGTAACGAATCTTTTCATACGTTAAATTTTTACCTTTGGCTTTTAAGAGGAGCACATGGTGCTTAACCCCTCCGAGGTCTTCGGTTTTTTCCAGTGTCGCCGCGTAATCCCTGGCATAATGAGTAGAGGCTATATCTCCGTTGGCAGCCTGCCCGGATAGCTTCTGTCTGGCAGAAATGGACACCGGTTTTTTTAGTGTCGGTTTAAAAAACCACATCTGACGATCATTAAACAAAAAAACTTCGCCTTTATTTTTAGCGGGTTTTATGGCCTCAACAAAAGCATCATGCTTTTTAGCTTTAATAACAAATTCCCGAATTGAAGTTTCACCGCTTTCGGTTGTTTCAATATTGGCCGTCCACTCTATGCCTTCCTGCAAACCGCCACGACCTCTATCCGAAAATTGCAACAGTTCCGTTGCTAAATCCTTTTCAACTGCAGTGGCCGTCGTCATAACTAATAAACTGATAAAAAAAATAATTTTTCTCATTCAGCCTCCCGTATCGTTAAGTAAATCAATCAATTTAATCTTAGATTTATTTTTCATGACAATCACCGAAGAAATCAGGGTGAGTAGAAGTGTAAATACGGCTACCGCTGATGCAATAGTCAGATTCCAGACTAATCTAAACTGAATCTTGCCGGTAACCGAAGGCGGCGTAAATCGGATATTCAGACTATTAACTATTGCAGAAAATAAAAAGGAAAGCACAGCTCCGGCGCAAATAGCCAGCAGGCAAAGCAGAAGATTTTCATAAATAAACATTTTTGAAACGTCTCTTTTTTTAAAACCTACAGCATAAAGGGTTCCGATCTCGCGGGTTCTTTCAATAATT
>JAYTFA010000185.1:0-7840 GCA_043734765.1 Pseudobdellovibrio sp.
TGAAAGAGGGGGATTTAGTCAGTCTTAAGGCCACCGTTGCAAATGTGACCTCTTACAGTATGGGCCGATCGGCGCGGAAAATTTATGATATTTTAATTCGCGACAGCTCCGCACAGATCCGCTGTAAATATTTCCGTACACCCTACAAAGGTTATTTTGAAAGATTTCAAATCGGCAAAGAAGTCCGAGTGGTCGGAAAAGTAACCAACTATCGCGGCCGTCTTGAATTTCACCATCCTGATTTGAAAGATATCGAGCCCGAAGAAGATTTAAAAGATGCACTCATTCCGATCTATGTTGAAACCGAAGGTATAAGCTCTGCAAAAATCGAAAAACTTATTGATTCGGCCTTTACCCTGATAAAAGAATGGCCCGCTGAAAAATTACCATTGGAACTGGTGCGGAACCATAAATTAATGCCCACAGAGGAAGCTCTTTACAGACTTCATAAACCGGAAGCCGATAGCGGAGCTCTGTATAACGAATTTAAATCCGAAGCCCATAAGCGGATTATTTTTGAAGAATTTTTCTGGTTGGAACTTTACCTGGCATCAAAAAAAACCGGATTAAAAAATGAAAAAGGCCTGGTTTTTTCCGGAGTTGAAAAAAGTCTGGGGCAGTTGATAAAGTCGTTACCCTTCAAACTCACCAATGCGCAGTTGCAGGCTTATTCTGAAATTAAGCGAGATCTTGAATCCGGCAAGCCCATGAATCGTTTGGTTCAGGGAGATGTGGGTTCCGGAAAAACGTTGGTGAGTTTTATGTCGGTCTTAAAAGCGTATGACAGCAAGTTTCAGACCTGTCTGATGGCGCCAACAGAAATTCTGGCAGAGCAGCACTATAAAAATGCGCAGAAACTTTTAAATCCTATGGGTGTTGAGGTTGGTTTATTAACGGGTAGATCCAAACCCAAAGAACGAAAAGAAATTTTAGAAAAACTTTTATCGGGCGAAATTCATTTTCTCATCGGAACCCATGCCTTGATTGAAGACTGGGTGCAGTTTCAAAATCTGGGATTGGTGATCATCGACGAACAGCACAGGTTTGGCGTGGCCCAACGGGGGCAATTGAAAAATAAAGGGGCCTCGCCGCATTTTTTGATTATGACGGCCACTCCCATTCCCCGCACACTGGCCATGACAGTTTATGGCGATCTGGATGTGTCGATTATAAATGAAATGCCTGAAGGCCGCACGCCCATTCAAACACGGGTGATAACCGAATCAAAGCGTGCACAGGCTCTGGAATTTATGGCCGATCATATTGCGCGCGGACGTCAGGCCTATGTGGTCTATCCATTGGTTGAAGAGAGTGAAAAAATAGATCTTAAAAATGCCACCGATGAGTTTGAAAAATTAAAAAACCAGTTTGTAAAAATCCGTTTCGGTTTGTTGCACGGAAAAATGAAATCCGCTGAAAAAGAATTGATCATGACGCAATTCCGAGAACATAAAATTGATGTTTTGGTTTCAACCACGGTTATTGAAGTAGGAGTGGATGTTCCCAATGCCACCATCATGATGATTGAACACTCGGAACGCTTCGGGCTTTCGCAATTGCATCAGTTACGCGGGCGAGTAGGGCGCGGAGAACATAAAAGTTTCTGCGTTCTAATAATGGGTTATGCGGTTTCTGAAGAAACCCGAACCCGTGTTGAATTTATGGAAAAAACCAGCGATGGCTTTAAGGTCGCTGAATTTGACCTGGAAATCAGAGGCCCCGGAGAATTTATGGGGTCCAAGCAATCAGGTCTTCCGGGTTTTAAAATGGCTAATTTAGTACGCGATTTCGACCTATTGAAATTAGCCCGGGATGCGGCCTTTGATATTCTCGCCCGAGATCCGCGATTGAGCAAAAAAGAGCATCAGGCTTTGCGCGATGAACTCATGAAGGCTTATGGCCCTGCGGCCCTGGCTGGTATCGGGTAATGAGAAATAAAAATAAATTTCCGATTTCAGATCATTGTGACGGAGAAAGATTTTTTAATCCCGGAATTAATACCGACAAGTCTTTGACTGATTTTCTTAAGTGGCGTTTCAAAGAAACAAGGCCTGTATGGCCCACGTGGGTTGAAAACAAATTTAAACCTCAACTGCCCGAACAGATAAATAAAAATGAAGTCTATGTTACGTTTATCAATCATGTGACCTATCTGTTTCAAACCAACAGCCATAATATTTTATTTGATCCGGTTTTTTCAGAGCGAACCAGCCCTGTGCAATTTGCCGGAGTCAGGCGCGTTAGACGGCCGGGCATTGAAATCCATGATTTGCCCAAAATTGATATCGTACTGGTTTCACATAACCATTACGACCATATGGATCTTGCTTCTTTGTTGTACCTGCAGAAAAAACATCAACCCTTATTCATCATGCCGCTGGGAAACGCCGTTTATCTCAAAGCTTTTTCCAAAAATTTAAATGTGATCGAGTTGGATTGGTGGCAGGAACATATTCTTGAGGGAGTAAAATTAACCCTGACTCCGGCCCTGCATTGGTCGGCGCGGGGATTTAGGGATCGCCGTAAAGCACTCTGGGGCGGATTCATTGTTGAAAATCAAAACTCAAATAAAATTTATTTTGCCGGGGATACCGGCTTCAGTAAAAAAATATTTTCTGAAATTAAAAATAAAGCGGGTGAGCTTGAAATGGCCTTTCTTCCTATCGGGGCCTATGCGCCCAGGTGGTTTATGAAATTGGTGCACATGAATCCGGATGAGGCCGTAATGGCTCATCAAATACTGCAGCCTAAAGTATCTATCGGCATGCACTACGGCACCTTCAGGCTAACGGATGAGCCGTGGGATCAACCCTTGCTGGATCTCAATTCAGCAATGAAAAACAGAAACATTTCTAATTTTGAAACCCTCTATGAAGGTCAGACAAAAAAAATTATTTTTAATTAACTGCTTAAGTTGAAAGCATTTGCGACTTAAGTTTTATTGCGTTATTTGTACTTTCTTGTGGCAGCACGACCTAAGGCATGGTGCAATTTTTAGGTACAAAAAAATAATTAATTTCAAGGAGGAATTATGGGACTAAAAACAATCGTCGCGCTATCGCTTTTATCGTTTTCAGCAATGGCCGGAACCGAAATAAAGCTGAATTCAGGTACGATTTTTACCGATGCTCAGCTTTTAATCGATCAATCTCAGTCTGAACAAACCGAATGGATTGTACAGTTTAAGAACAAAATCACCGAGAGCACTAAAAAAGATTTACGGCAAAACGGCGTTACCATCTATGGATATATGCCGGAAGATGCCTTGATTGTTAGAGCTGATTTCAGAACCGCAAATTTTTTAAAATCTCTTTCTCCGGTTCAGGCCGTTGTGGTCTTTACTCCTGCCATGAAACTTTCGCCTACTTTAGGATTATTAACGGATCTGACTTCTGAAACCCGCGAAACTTTTATCGTGAGCGTGTTTGATCAGAGCGAAAGATCCATCATCGAAAATACCATCAAAAATATTTCAAAAAATATTTTAATTCAGAAATCTGCCGGCCGCAATTTTGTAATAACCACTGAACGCAGGAGCTTATTGGCCATCGCTGCTGTCGCCGGAGTTGAGAATGTACAGGCATTTGTTCAGGTGGAGCCTCTTCACAAAATATTGGATGAAAGTGATTTGGTTTCTGCGGCTGCAGGAGATTATTCGGATATCAATGGTTATGAAACAGGAACTAAGGTTATGAATTTTGACGCGGCTTGGGCCATTGGCTTAACCGGACAGAATCAAGTTGTTGGAATGGCCGACACCGGACTTGATTCAGGTGATGCAAGAGCAATACATCAGGATTTTACCGGAGCCGTTAAGTCGGGCTATGCAGTGGGAATGTTCGGAAAAACCTGGGCCGATCCTATGGGACATGGAACTCATGTTGCCGGTTCGGTTTTAGGTCGCGGAAATGCTTCAGGCGGAAAACTCAAGGGCGGAGCTTATTCAGCGCAGATCGTGGCACAGGGAATGTGGTCTCCGATTTTAAATAATTTATCGGTTCCCTCAAACTTAGCGGGAATGTTCAATCAGGCTTACGCCGATGGCGCACGTATTCACACCAACTCGTGGGGTGCGGCTGCCAATTTCGGTGCCTATGAAAAAATGGCAGCTACGGTTGACGAAGTGATGTATGCCAAAGATGATTTATTGATTTTATTTGCGGCCGGCAACAGCGGCGTTGATAAAAACCGTGATGGACGTATTGATGAAAACTCAATCGGTACTCCGGGAACCGCAAAAAATGCATTAACTGTAGGAGCCAGTGAAAACCTGGTTTTTAACGGCGGTATTCAAAAAAAGATCGGCGAACTTAAGTCGTCTCCGGAAAATTGGCCAGTGGCTCCTATCACCGAATCAAAATTATCAGACGATGTGAATGGTATTGCTATGTTCAGTTCCCGTGGCCCTACAGCAGACGGCCGTACCAAGCCCGATATCGTAGCTCCCGGTACAAATATTCTTTCCGTTAGATCTCAGCAGCCAAAAGCTGAAGTTTTATGGGGCGCTTACAATCAGGATTACGTATGGTCCGGCGGAACTTCAATGGCTACGCCACTGACTGCCGGTGCCGCAGCGATTGCTCGCCAGTTTTTAGTTGAAAAAATGTCGCAGGCAAAGCCATCTGCAGCGTTGGTTAAAGCTTACCTCCTGCACACGGCTTCTGAAATGTTTCCCGGTCAGTATGGCGAAGTTGGAGCAGCTCACGGACAGGAACTTTTAACATTACGACCTAACAGTGACGAAGGTTACGGACGCGTAAATGTGGCTCAGGTTGTAAACCTCGGCCAGAACGCAACCCTTATGATCGTGGATTCTAAAGGTTTAGCTACCGGTCAAACCGAAAGTGTTAATCTTACGGCTCCAAAAGCGGGTCACTTAGTTGTGAATATTGTTTGGACGGATGCACCGGGATCAGTGAATGCAAGCAAAGCCCTTGTGAATGACCTTGATCTTGAAGTTGTATTGCCGGACGGAAAAGTATTGGCAGTTAATGATCAAATCAACAATCACGCCTTAGTTCAGTCTGATTCAACAGCCGGCACTATCGTGATCAGAGTAAAAGGTGTAAACGTTCCGATGGGCAAAGATGGTAAACAAGCCTTTGCACTCGTAGCTTCGGTTCAGTAGGTCATTAGGTAGCTGGCACCTTGTTTAAATTCGGATAGATTTCTTACAATAGAGACGTTTTCAGCCCCCTTTTGTGAAGCTTTTACAAAAGGGGCTTTTTTTTAGCATTCGCTTTGCTGACAAGTGTCAAAAGTGCTATAACTTGCATGGTTACTAGTCTACTCAAAAACTACCAGTAAAGGTGGAATGAATGTCACAGTTCAAAGTTGGAGATCACGCAGTTTATCCGGGCCACGGAGTTGGCAGAATACACTCAATTGAATCGAAGGAAATTTTAGGAACTAATCACGAATTCTACTCAGTTCAAATCCTTGAAACAGGAATGAAGATTATGATTCCTGCCGCTAATATCCAAAAGATTGGACTTCGTCCATTAATCTCGACAGATGAAGCCAATAAGGTAGTGGAAATTCTTAAAGAAAAGGGTATAAAAATCGATACTCAGACCTGGAATCGCAGATACCGCGATTACATGGAAAAAATCAAAACGGGCTCCGTATTTGAAATTGCTGAAGTTTTACGCGACCTCTATGTCCTTAAAGTGGATAAAGAGCTAAGTTTCGGCGAAAAGAAGATGCTGGACACCGCAAAAAACTTACTTTTAAAAGAATTGAACCTTGCTCCTGATGTTAAAGATATTGTGAACTCTGATGCAGAGATTAAAGCAATTTTCGGCATACAATAAGCGCTGACAAAATTATTAAAAAAATGCAAATATCAAAAGCCCGTATCTAAACCGGGCTTTTTGCATTTAAGAGGTAATAATGAGTTCGGCTTTTTCTGAAATTCGAGTGCGTTTTGCTCCAAGTCCTACCGGTTATCTGCATGTGGGAGGAGCCCGTTCGGCCCTGTTTAATTATTTATTCGCAAAAAAAAACAATGGTAAATTTATTTTACGAATTGAAGACACGGATCAGGCCCGTTCAACAGATGAATCTTTAAAAATGATGATTCAGGATCTCACGTGGCTGGGCCTGAATTGGGATGAAGGCCTGCATCCGGAATCCTTAAAAGATTTGGGTTCTTACGGCCCATACAAACAAAGCGAGCGCCAGGAAATTTACCAAAAGATCGCACAGGAACTTCTGGAAAAGGGAAAAGCTTTCTATTGCTTCATGACAGATGAAGAAGTTGAGGCGGCAAGAGAAAAATTAAAAACAGAGGGTCTGCAAGCCCATGTAGAATCGCCTTATGAAAACTTACCCATAGCCGAGGCAAGAGTCCGGCTGCAAGCTGGCGATAAAGCTGTTGTCAGATTTAAAACCCGACATCTCAAAAAAGATTACATCTTTAATGATCTCATCCGAGGTGAGGTTAAATTTCCTTCGGATATGGTGGGGGACTTTGTTTTGCTTAGGTCCGACGGAATGCCGGTTTATAATTTCTGTTGTGCGGTTGATGACCACCTGATGAAAATCTCACACGTGCTGAGAGCCGAAGAGCACCTACCGAATACTTTAAGACAAATGATGATTTATGAAGGAATGAGCTGGCAGGCTCCTCTGTTCGGCCATATTTCGCTGGTGCTGGATGAAGACCGTCAGAAACTATCAAAGCGTAAAGGTGCTGTAGCCTGCGATCAGTTTAAAGCCGACGGCTATTTACCCGAGGCGCTAATAAATTATCTGGCGCTGTTAGGTTGGACGCATCCGGAGCAAAAAGAAATTCTTTCTTTAACGGAAATGTGTGACGCCTTTACTCTGGACAGGGTTCACCCGTCGGGTGCCATATTTGACTGTGTAAAATTAAAGTGGGTTAACGCTCAACATTTGCGGGCGCTTCCTAATAGTGAAATCTATAAAAAAATTGAGCCTTTTCTAAAACAGGCGGGCATTAACTTACCTGCAGACCAGAACTGGCAAATGCAATCCGTTGAATTATTTAAGCCCTATATGGAAATTTTATCCGATGCAGTGGGTTTGTATTCTCCGCTTGATGACAATAAATACGAAATCGCTGCTGAAAGCGATGAAACATTAAAACTTGAATCCACTAAAGCCGTTTTGATGGCGTGGAAAGAAGCTGTAGCCGCACATCCCGCATCATCGTTCACTGAAGCCGATTTTTTAAAAATTCAGGATGAGGTGAAAAATAAAACTGGTCAAAAAGGTAAAAACTTATTTTTCCCGGTTCGAATTGCCTTAATCGGCAAACCGCATGGTGCAGAATTAAAAATCTTAGTTCCGTTAATGAATAAAACCTCCATATTAGCACGTGCCGAGAAAGCCTTGGCCAGATGTTAAAAGTCTACAGTACCCTAAGCCGTAAAACAGAAGAATTTATCCCTTTAAAGAAGGGCGAAGTTTCGATCTATGTTTGCGGTCCCACTGTGTACGATCTTCTGCACGTTGGGAATTTCCGCGGACCTGTAGTTTTTAACTTTATCCGCAACTGGTTAGAGCACTCCGGTCTAAAGGTCACCTATGCACAGAACTTTACCGACGTAGATGATAAAATTTTAAATCGTGCTACCAAAGAAAATAAATCCGCTCTCGAAGTGTCGAGCACTTATATAGAAGAATATAAAAAAGACTTCCGACTGTTAGCAATACGCTACCCTGATCGCAGCCCGAAAGTAACCGAGTTCATGCCGGAAATTATTTCGATGGTTTCCGAGCTCATCGAAAAGAAAAAAGCCTACGTTTCCGGCGGAGATGTTAATTTTGAAATTTCGAAGTTCGCCGAATACGGAAAATTGTCGGGACGAAAAAC
>JAYTFA010000186.1:0-4196 GCA_043734765.1 Pseudobdellovibrio sp.
TTAAAACCACCTGGAGTTAATTCGTCTTTGATCATTTCATGTCTGAAAAGCATGTCTCCAGAAAAAACGATTGGGTCTGCAGATGCCACACCTGACATAAGCATTGTTGCTAAAACGGCCTGTAAAATTGAACTCTTCACGCGATTCTCCTTTAGATAAATTACGTTGTTGTTGTTGTTTTATGTTCTCAATATCTAATTACCATAATCATTAAATGCCATTTTTATAAAGTCAATGCTGCCTAACCATAAACTTGCGTGGTTACTTAATAAGCATCTTGGGTTGAGGTCTGCATCTTTTTTTTGTGTTAGGATTTTCAAATATTCTATCAATTTAATTTGAAAAATAAATTTCCTTACCGGGAATCGCCTTTTCAATAAGACCTAACTCTTTTAATTGAGTCGATAAGTCTTGCCAGCGCTTTTCATTCATAAAGCCCAAACCATGTTTTTTTGTTTCAGTGTTCTCTATTAACGTTGCTTCAATTTTATGCATTTCATTCATTGTTTCTACTGTCATAGCGGGATTCAACTTAGCAATTTGAGATACCGCCGGCACGATTTTAACTTTTTTAAATCCGTACTTTTTCTCTAAATAACTCAAGAACAAAAATCGGAACTCAAAAGGTTATTTTCTTTTGCTGTAAGTCGGCTTTGGCGGTTTATTATTGGGTTTCCAGACACTCGGCTTACTTTTTCCTGATCTTGGAACGTCCTTGTACTTATCATTGCGGGGTTTTTCGAGCTTCAACGGAGCTGTTCTGGCGCCGAATTTATTGGGCTTGGCTATGTTGCCGATCGTTTTAGAATCCGGTTTACCCGTGGCTTTTCTTGAGCCATCGAAGGTTTTCTTTTGATCCAATTTTTTATTTTTATACCGATCAGAACTATTGGTGGACGCTCTTTCTATAAATACAAAATCGGGATCTACTTTTATTTCACTGGCACCCTGCAAATAAGGTTTAATTTTATTATACATTTTAGTATCTGTTGAGGTCACAAAGGTAATGGCATTTCCAACTCGCCCTGCTCGGGCTGTGCGTCCGATGCGGTGAAGAAAGTCTTCTGCCTGAAACGGCAGATCAAAATTAATGACATGGTCCACATGTGGCACATCAATACCCCGTGCCAGTAAGTCTGTGGCAACAACAATGCGGATTTCGCCCTCACGGAAATTACGCACAACGCGGTTTCTGTGCCCTTGTGAAAGGCCGCCATGAATCAGGTCCGTTGAATATCCGTATTCTTTCAGATATTGACCCATTCGTTCGCAACTGCCCTGATTACCGCAAAATACAATAACTCCGCCTTTGGTGGCATTGAGCTCGTCTAAAAGACGATCATTTTTTTTATATTTATCGATGAACAGAATTTTCTGTTTTAAACTGGCTACAGGCTCTTCCGCCTGAGATGAACGAACCATAAAGGCATTAGAGCTCATAAAAAGCTGCGCGATAGATTCAATAGCAGGATTAAAGCTTGCCGAAAACATAAGAGTTTGTCGCTTACCGCGAAGGGTGTTCTGAATATTTTTAAGTTGAGGCGCAAAGCCCATATCTAACATTCTGTCCGCTTCATCGATTACAACGTATTCGACGTTCTGTAATAACAATTTATTTCCGACCAAATGATCGTTGAGACGGCCGGGAGTGCCGATAATCAGGCGAGGATTTTTTTTAAGCTGGCTGATCTGTTTAGCACTGGGTATCCCGCCGATCACAAGACAAGCCGTCATTGGGAGTTCTGCACAAAGCAGTGCAAAAACCTTAGAAATTTGCTGAGCCATTTCCCGACTTGGCGCCATAATCAGGGCCCGTGCCTCAGGATTTTGTTCCAGAGCCGTCAGTACAGGTAAAGCAAATGCCAACGTTTTTCCGCTGCCCGTTTGCGCAACGCCGATCAAATCCGAACCATTCAGTCCTAAGGGTATAGCCTGCGCCTGAACTTCAGTGGGTTTGGTTATTTCCATTTTTTCGAGGGCTTTTAAGAGCACAGGCGCAATCGCCATTTCCTGAAAACGATTAAGACGCGAGGTAGAGGTTTGTAATTTCATAGTTTGGACGTATATCACAGCCTTTTTAAGATGAGAAAGCATAAGTGAATAACTGTATTATATACAGCTCTGTCGGCCCTAATTAGACTTTGTTTCAGACCCACGGTTTGGAACACCATTGGGGGCTCTAAAATGCCAGTGAAAGGGCGGCTGAAATCTGTATCAATCAGCGGTACAGCCACAAAAGAAACCTCAAAGTCGTCCAGAAGCCCTCGGGTCGGAGTCAAAAGACATTTTATAATTGTTAACAAAAATCTGATTCGATATATTTTCAAAGTATTTCATAAATCAAATCCTCTGTCTTGCTGAAACGTTCTAAAAATGTCTGTTAAGTAGAAAAATGCCCCTGACCAAGCGGCATCTCCATTTTATCCGTCGGCATACATGGAGAATAAGTTGCAAAGAGCCGTATATGAATATTTTAATAAATACTTCCCTGCCTGCCGAGACTACAAAAAAAATCTATGACGAATTAAGCAACTCGAAATGTTTTTCGCCGTTTACAAAAAGCATCAAAATTACCGTTACCAACAACCAGCTCATCCTGAACGGCTCTGCGAAAAGCCATTTCGAAGTCAGTAAAATTATGAAAATTGTAAATACGTTGGCCTTTTCATATACAATTTTGAACGAACTTGAAGTTGTAAAAAAAATGAGGACATCTTAGACTCCTTAATTAATTTATCATTAAGGAGTCTTTTGTATGGGAATCGAAGAAGCTTATCGTAAGCAGGTTCTGAAAACTTTTTTCAAGAACGGTATGCTACTGAAAATGCCTACCCAAAACAGAAAAAAAGACGTGGTTTTGCAAAAAATCGCTTCCCGACTTCTCCAGGACCACCTGTATTCTGATGAAGAACTTAACGAAATTCTTAAAAAACTTTACCCCGACTTTGAGAAACTGAAAGCCGAACTACTGGCCTCGCGTTTTATTAAAACAACCAGGGGTAAACATCATCTCGTCTAATGTTTCATAAGAAGACACTTCTAAAAATAGTTTAAAACGCTCTCGATAATTCCGATAAATCACTGTTGGAGTTAAAGGGCGAATGTTATTAAAAAATGAATACTTCGGAAAATATGAATTGCTCGAAAAACTTGCCAGTGGCGGCATGGCCGATATTTATCTGGCTCGCTACATAACTATAGATGGTTCAAGTAAATTCGTGGCCATCAAAAGAATTCTTCCTCACCTCTCCAAAGACCAAGCTTTTGTTAATATGTTTAAGGAAGAAGCTAAGCTGGCTATTAATTTAAATCACAACAATATCGTTTCTATTTTAGACTTCGGATACGAAAACGATCAGTACTTTCTGGTTATGGATTATGTAGAGGGATACACGTTAAAGCAAATCTGCAACGAATTCAAAAAAGAGAATAAATCCTTATCGGTGGATCAAATTTTGTATTTGGTAAAAGAAGCCGCTGCAGGTCTTGATTATGCTCATCACTGTACGGATGCAAAAACAGCAGCACCCCTCAATCTCATTCATCGGGATATGAGCCCACAGAACATTATGCTTTCATTTCAGGGCTCAGTTAAAATTATTGATTTCGGCATTGCCCAGGCAGGTTCTGACGAATTAAAGGATGACCCCGGAACGCTGAAAGGCAAATTTCGGTATATGAGTCCCGAACAGGCCGAATCCGTCGATTTAGATATGCGCAGCGATTTGTTTTCGCTCGGGGTTATTTTGTGGGAATTACTGGCTAATGACCATTTGTTCAGCGGTAAGAACGGATTCAATATTCTGCAAAAAGTTAAGCAATGTCAGATCCGACCAATAAGCGAGGTTAATCCGGCAATACCGGAAGATATAGAACGAATCGTTACCAAAGCGCTGTCTAAGGATCGCAATAAAAGATATCAAACAGCGGCGGAACTGAGCCGCGATTTAAATAGATTACTGAATCAGAAGTATCCGGAATTTTCACAACAGGCATTTAGTGTCTTTATCAAAATTTCTTTCAGTAAATCCTATAAAACCAATCGTGATAAATTAATTCAATACGCGCAACTTCCTTACGAAAAAAATAAAGAATTAATTGTATTTGATCCACTCGAAATTTCGGACACCGCCAATAGCAGAACAACTGAAGAGCCCGAGGGATTTGGTTTAGATTTAAAACAGGTGCCGGCTTCA
>JAYTFA010000187.1:0-5384 GCA_043734765.1 Pseudobdellovibrio sp.
GATGCGGCTTTATATTATATGGCGCGAATGCTCGAAGGCGGCGAAGACCCGGTTTATATTGCCCGCAGGCTGGTCATTTTAGCCAGTGAAGACATCGGCAATGCCGAGCCCCGGGCCTTGCCTCTGGCTATCGCGGGCCTTCAGGCGGTAGAGGCCATCGGATTACCCGAGTGTGCAATTAATCTTTCACATGTAGTTACGTTTATGGCCAGTTGTCCGAAATCAAACCGGGCTTATCTGGCCTGGAACAAAGCCAAAGCTTTTGTAACCGAAACAGGAAGCCCCGATTTACCTCTAGCCCTGAAATCCTCCGAAAAAAATTCGGGTGGTTATGTTTACCCACACGATTTTGAGAAAGCCTTCGTTGAACAGAATTACTGGCCACCCACTCTTAAGCCTCAGAATTTCTACGAGCCGTCGCAGAGGGGCCACGAAAAAATCATAAACGACTTCCTAAAATGGCTAAAGATTAAATAACTCCTGGAGTTGTTGCCACCTCGGGGAAATCGGGGATTCAAATTTAATTTTTTGGCCGGTTCCGGGGTGAGTAATTGTAAGTTCTTTGGCCCAGAGGCAGAGGCCATCAATTTTTAATGTATCGCGGAAGTATCGATTGTGATGAGAGTCGCCGTGCTCTCTATCGCCGATGATCGGATGTGAAACCCGGTTCATGTGCCGCCTTATCTGATGCCATCTTCCGGTTTTGGGATTTACCTCTAACAAGGAGTAGCGGCTTGTATCGAATTTTTTACTGATCTTGATAAGATGTTCGACCTGCCCCAAAGTTCGGTAACGGGTTTCGCACTCAGCTATATCGCCGGTGGAATTATTTTCTAAACCCAGCTCAATTACTCCCGCGGGCTCTTTGAACCAGCCTCTTACCGCCGCATAATAAAGTTTCGACGTTTCATGATTTTTAAATTGTAAGTTTAAATGCGCGGTTGCCACTTTATTTTTTCCGCAGATAAAAAGACCCTCGGTTGCGGCATCAATCCTATGTGCGGGAAAAGCTTTGATGCCGTGAATATCGCTGAGCCACTGGGTGCAGGTTCTGCGTTTCAAGCCCCGACGATACCGGGGATTTTCCGGCGGATGTACAAACCATGAGGGCGGCTTATTCAATAAAAGTAAATCGGCATCTTCAAATAAAATAACTGGAAATTCTTTCGGTTCTAATAACTTCAGATCAATTTCAGACATGAATTTTGGAAACTTTTTTGGACAGGTCTGAAAGCTTCTGGGTTTCCAGGTGTTTGAGCATAGCTTTTTGCGTGCCGGCCGCAACGGAAGTCATAATGGCATGCATGGCACAGCTCACAGCACAGTCTTTGTAGGGAGATTTATCTCTCGGTGCAAAGGATTCGGTCGGTGATAAAGCTAAATAGATGTCTTTAAGATTAATGTTTGCAGGCTCTTTGGCTAATTTAACACCGCCGGATTTTCCGCGGACCGTGGAAACCAGTTTGGATTTTGTCAGAAGTGAAAGTAAACGTCGGATAACCACAGGATTCGTATTCACGCTGGTTGCGAGACTGTCGGAATTCATTAATTCTTTTTTATTACAGGCAAGAGCCGTTAAAACATGAACAGCTGTCGCAAATTGTTGGTTGACCATGCAGAATGTTTTGCCATTTGAAGTTTAAAAATGCAAAATATTTATATGAATAAAAAAATATTTTCCTGGGCTCTCTACGATTGGGCTAACAGCGTATTTTATACGACGGTCATGGCCGGATTTTTCCCGATTTTTTTTAAACAATATTGGAGCAGTGAAAGTGACGCCACACTCAGCACCGAGAGGTTAGGTTGGGTCTTGGCGGTTTCCGGCTTTATATTGGCTGTGCTTTCGCCCACCTTGGGAGTCGTCTCAGATAAAAAGAGAATGAAGAAAAAGCTTCTTTTTTCAACAATGTTGCTTGCCGTAGGCTGCACGATCGGACTTTACTTTGTTCCGAAAGGGGATTGGTCCAGTGCTGCGATTCTCTATGGAACCGCTTTATTTATGGGGTCAGCCAGTGCGGTTTTTTATGATTCCCTACTTCTTTCAGTCTGTCGCGAAGATCAGTATGAGTTTGTATCTTCACTTGGTTACTCTCTGGGATATTTAGGCGGAGGCCTTCTCTTTACTTTAAATGTGATCATGACCTTACATCCGGAGTGGTTCGGTATTGCGGATAAGGCTGCGGCCGTTAAAGTTTCATTTATTCTAGTTGGAATCTGGTGGTTTCTTTTCAGCTTACCGCTGATGAAAAATGTTCCCGAGCCTGATTCTGAAGTCAGTAAAAAAGGAATCGGCGAATTAACCGTTGAAACTGTAAAAGAATTAAAAAGCCTCTTTCGCGAAATTTTAAAAAATAAAAATTTATTTTATTTCATTCTGGGTTTCTGGTTCTACATCGACGGTGTTTACACCGTTATGACCATGGCTGTGGATTTCGGTTTAGCACTGGGCTTTGACAGTTCGGATCTGATCAAAGCTCTGCTGATTACACAGTTCATTGGTTTTCCATCGGCCTATCTGTTCGGGACGCTATCAAAAAGAATCAGCAGTCGAAATCTTATTTTGATCGGATTAGGGATTTATTGTCTTACTATTATCGGCGCTTCAATGATGTCACAACCATGGCATTTTTATGCGTTGGCCTTTATTATCGGACTTTGCCAGGGAGGCGTGCAGGCTCTGTCACGGGCTTTGTTCGCGCATCTGATCCCGGCGGGAAAATCGGGAGAGTATTTTGGTTTTTTCAATATGCTGGGAAAATTTGCTTCAGTTCTGGGACCGATACTGGTGGCTTTGTTTGCACGTTACACTCAGGACTCGCGCCAGACAATTTTAAGTCTGCTAATTTTGATTTTAGCCGGAGCTTTTTTCTTATTTAAAGTGAAGATTCCTAAAAGAGTTTAAGGATTTTCTTTATTTTCTTCCTGATCGCCCTCTTGATGTTTACGGATTTCGAGGGCGCGTTTTCCGGTAATACCGAACCACTCGGGATAAACGATGGCCAAGACGATTGAGATCACTGTAACCAAGATAAAAAAAGCGAACATAACCCAGATTAAATCCATAGTACCAACTTATCTTTTGTAATTATTTACAGGGATAAAACAAACTGTGACTTAAAACAAGATGTTTGGTAGTCACTGGATTGCAGTATGGCCTATAATCCGCAAGATCACTATTTTAAAAAAGCAAAGCAAAATAATTTTGCGGCGCGATCTGTATTTAAACTTGAAGAGATTGATCAAAAATTCAAACTTTTAAAACCTAAACAAATAATTCTGGATTTGGGAGCTTCGCCCGGTTCCTGGTCGCAATACTGTTCGCAAAAAATCGGGGCAGATGGGCGCATTCTGGGTGTGGACTTAAAGCCGGCCACGGTTAAGCTTTCAAACGCCATATTTATTCAGGCTGATCTCCGGGATTTAAATCTCGGAAACACTTTTGTTGAGCATGGGTTCAGTCCTCCCTTTGACCTTGTGATTTCAGATATGGCGCCGAACACCACCGGGATACGTATGACGGATCAGGCAAGGTCGTTTGACCTTTGCGAACTGGCGCTTAATATCTCGCGTCAGTTCCTGAAAAAAAATGGGCACTTTATCTGTAAGCTTTTTCACTCTGATGATTTTACAACCTTACGCGAACAAATTAAAAATGAATTTCAGCAATTTCATGCTGTTAAGCCGGATTCAACCCGTAAGATTTCAAAAGAAATTTTTCTTGTGGGTATCGGTAAAAAACAGGATCCGAAAACTGTCTAAAAATTAGCCTGAAATAATCATTTACAGCGGTTCCAAAGTGGGTTACTCCTAGCCAACTTTTAGGGGGATTATGAAAATTTTACTCACAGCTACGCTGATCAGTCTGTTAACTCTGAGCCTTAATACTTACGCCCAGGATATCGAAAAAATTATCGGCGATGACGACATGGTAGCAGTCGATGCAACGGGTTCGAATATCCCTGCAAGATATAAAAATTTAATCAACGCCTTCGGAATAATCAGCATGGGTTGCACGGCTACTCACATTGGCAAGGGCTATGTTTTAACTGCGGGACATTGTTTCGAAGCTTCAACTGAACCTATGAAAAATGTGGACTGCTCAGATATAACTGTTTCATGGGGTGTACGTGAAGGTGCGGAGCCTTATTTACAATCAACTTGTGAAAAAATTATTATTGCTCAACGAGATGAAACCGCAAATGATTTTGCGCTATTCAAGGTTTCACCCATTCCAACTTCTGCAATTGCGCCGGAATTAGATCGACGCGCAATTGTTGGCGATACCTTAACAATGTTCTCACATCCTGAAATGATGCCATTAAGATGGTCTCCATTTTGCGGTGTTGAAAGATTACAGCATCCGGACTTGCCTCCAGGAGCATTTCATCACCAATGTGATACGAATCCCGGAAGCAGCGGAGCCACGATTTTGAATATTTTAACTTTAAAAGTTATAGGCATTCATGACGGTGGAGTTGTGAACTCAAACGGTGGAATGAATTACGGTACTTACATTACGAATTCACCCTTGCGTGAAACACTAAAAGAGCTTGGATTTTAAGCACAGCCTTACCGCAAAAATAAATTTGCAAGTGGTTCCAAACTGAGTTATTTGATCACCTCGCGAGGTTAAATGAAATCATTTGCATTCATTTTATTTATTTTTCTCACAATTAGATCCTTCGCATTCGATACAGATAAAATTTTAGGGACCAATGATTTAATCGCCGTTAGTGCAGATGGATCCAACATTCCTTCTAAATATAAAAATTTAATCAACGCCTTTGGAATCATCAGCATGGGATGTACGGCAACTCATATTGGAAACGGCTACGTATTAACGGCGGGTCATTGTGTTGATGCGGGCGCCACTCTTTTAAAAAATATTCCCTGCAGTGAAACGACGATCGAATGGGGAGTGCGCGAAGGAATTTCTCCTTTCCTGAAATCAACCTGTGAAAAAGTTGTTTTTGCCCAGCGAGATTCAAACCTGGATTTCGCGATTTTAAAAGTGTCACCGGCACCTGACGTATCCCTGAGTATTGAATTGGTTCGTAAAGCAACACCCGGGGATTCAATTACCATTTTTTCTCACCCTTTGGAACTGCCGTTACGCTGGTCGCAAGCCTGTGTCGTAGAATCGCAACTGGATCCGAGGCTTTCAGCTACAATGCTGCAACACAATTGCGATACCAACTCGGGTAGCAGCGGAGCCGTAATCATTGATACAACAACCAATAAGATTGTAGGTATTCATGACGGTGGTCGTGAAAGTTCACCGGGAGTCGGCAAGAACTACGGAACATTTATCACCAATGCCGTTGTAGCTGATGCGCTTAAACAGTTAGGCTTCAATTGAAACTTCAATGGTTCTCTTTAAT
>JAYTFA010000188.1:0-2808 GCA_043734765.1 Pseudobdellovibrio sp.
CCAGCAAAGAGGCCAAAATCGATCAGGCCTACAAAGACGCCATATTAAACTCAACCCCCGAGGATATAGTGATGACGACTCGCCTTTCAGGAACTCCTGCTGCTGTGATCAGAACCCCGTATATCGATAAAATCGGGCTCAACTTACCTTGGTATTTAGACGTGTTAAAAGACAGAAAGCTCACTAAAAAATTTATTGTTCCGTTGATTCACTTTCTGGGCTCAAAAGCCCTTGAGGAGGCCGCCACGGGCCCTTCCTGGAAAACAGTTTGGAGTGCCGGGCAATCGGTCGGATTAGTTGAAGATATTTTGTCCTGCGAAGAGATAGTTGAAAACTTAGTCCGGGAATATGACGAGTGCCTTAAACAAGCCCCGAAGTTAATTTAGTATGAAAATAAATTCCTATAAGGTTGCGCATATTTTAGTAAGGGCCAAATATGAGGCCGAAGATTTAATACTGAAATTAAATTCAGGTTCCCAGTTCGGGGATCTGGCAAAGAGATATTCCAGCTGCACCTCGGCAGCCAACAGCGGTGATTTAGGCGAAATCAAAATAGGTCTGGCGGATATGGATTTTGAAGAGGCTAGTCTGAGTTTGAAAATCGGTGAAGTAACCAAATTACCCATAAGAACAAGATTCGGTTACCATCTCATCAAAAGACTCGGGTGAGTTATTTATAATCCGTTAACGTAGTCAACAAGCTCAGGAACACGGCCTAAATTATGTTTAGCTTCCAGAATTACACGAACGGCATCTGCTTGTTTAATTTTACCAACAGATATTTTCTGGAAAAGAATCAGCTCTAAGTTATCCGTTACAGCGTAAACACTTTTATGCTGAGGCCAGAGGTTCTCAATTGAATTGCTTCCACCGATGCTGAGCGGAATCAGATGATCAATTTTAAAATCACCACGGCTCATCTGGCGAATACTGTAACCGAACTTCTCGTCATACTGTTTAATAATTTCATTCTTTAATTGAGAATCCACATTGCGATCACAATAGACAATGTTTTCCGGATATCTTCTGACCGGGGACGACTCACAGAGAGCGCCGGGAGTCATACTGTCAACAGGTTGGGTTGGGTACTTATCGGAGGCTAGTCCGAAACTTGATACAAAGACCGCAAGAACGATAACAAGGCTACGGAACGACTTTAGTGTGTTCATCTTTACTCCATTAGTCAGGCATTTACGGGGCCTGGTAGAAACGCGAGACCATATCACTCGCATATAATTGGGATCAATTAGCTGTCCAATGAAGAAAACACTTTTTTTGTACTATTTTCAAGGTGTAAAAACGGGAATTAACGCACTGTACTTTTAGGATTTCCGTCACGACCTAGGGCATGGTCGACAATAATTCTATTTAGTAATCAACTTAAAACCAGATAAAGTATAATCACGAATACGGAGCCCAAAAATGAAACATCTTTTAATTCTGATAGTTCTATTTTCTACTGAATTTGCATCAGCTGATTTCTTTTTTGAACCTTTTATTGGCTACAAAACTGAAGCGATAAAACTCACCGACCTGGTTAATAGCGTTACAGAAATAAAAGCTGCACAGCCCAACTACGGATTAAAATTAGGCTTTCGAAGCTCAACGGGAATAGACCTCAATTTAGCCGGCGAGCTTTTCTCCGGACAGGCTTCCATTTCATCTCAGACTGAAAAAAATAAATTTACGCATACTGTGGGTTCGGTTCAACTGGGAGTTAATTCTTTCGGCCTTATCAAAATGTATTTAGGTTCTTCGTTTATCAATGAATTTGTTCTGGAGAACAGCTCCACGTTACAAGGTTTTAAACTCAGCGGACCGTCTTTTCATGCAGGACTTCAGTTTAAATTCTTTCCCAAGGTCAGCTTAGGTCTTCAATACACCCTGAATCAGTACAATACGATTGCAGGACCTGCCTATACTGCCGACTCAAGAATTGAAACTTATTACAGTAAAAATGACACCCAAGATTACAGCATCTATTTATCAACAACTTTTTAAGGAGAATTCAACTTGAAATACACCGGGTTTTGGCGGCGATTTGCATCCTACTTTATTGACGGTATTATATTAACAATTCCGGGACTTCTCCTGGGTGGAGCTGTTCATTTTGGAGTGGGTCTCGGCTTAAATGTTATTCTGGGATTTCTTTACTACCCATTTTTTGAATCATCTATTATGAGTGCGACTCCCGGCAAAGCCTTGTTGGGAATGGCTGTAGTAACGGAAGCAGGAGAAAAAATTTCTTTTAAAACTGCAGTGATCCGATATTTCTCCCGCTATCTTTCAATGATAATCTGTTATATCGGTTATATTATGCAGGTGTTTACAGCAAAGCGCCAAACCCTTCATGATATGATCAGTGAAACTGTTGTAATCGACAGAGAGTCTGCAGATTTAAATTATTTCAGCGTCTGGAAAGATCAATTTAAGGAAATTGTAAATAAACTCTAAGTGTCGGAATTAACAATTTAAGCACAAAAAAAGGAGTTCGAAAGAACTCCTTTTTTTATTATCTAAATCTTAATAAACTTTTATATTCTACTGACCTACAGCTTTTTTAACAGCTAGATCTGCTTGCACTATACCTGCGCCAAATTGATTTGTATCGTTTGGAGCTAAGTGTTTTGCCGTTGTAGTTAAGATTGCTCTAACTTGTGCCGGAGTTAATTTTTTGTTTGCAGATCTGATCAGGGCCACAACACCGGCAACATGCGGAGTTGCCATAGAAGTACCGTCAAACGCAGCATAGTCTGTAGGTAAAGTTGATACAGCTGCTGATGCAGCTCCACCTTTAGTTAATTCAGC
>JAYTFA010000189.1:0-5816 GCA_043734765.1 Pseudobdellovibrio sp.
CCCCAAGAACCATTTAAAATAGAGGTCACAGGTGTCATTGCTCCGGTAGTAGTTACAGTTGTAATTTTGTAGCTGCCAAAACAACAATTGGGGTCTCCAGAGCCAGACTTATCATAAACACAACTAAATGTTTGGGTATTAGGTGCAAGTGTGGGGGTAATTTCTGGTTGCCCTAGACAATTAGGAAGCGCAGGTCCTCCATCAAATTTGCAAGTGTAAGCAGTACTAGTAATATCTCCTGAGGAATTAACCGCGTTCGTTACAGCCACATCTATTGTTTTAGGCGCTTCTCCAACCTCATAATTGTAAAACCAATAAGGCGTTCGCCTTAAATAACGACACATTCCGGGTGGAACGTTATATTTAAGTTCGAGATTTTTACCGTACAGATCTCCTTCTGGAACTTCTATTATACAGGTAATATCTTCATTTGCTGTCGAACTTTTTTTAATTCCGCAATCAGATTTAAATCCTGCAGTCGAGTGAACGTGTGCAATCGCTTGAGTGGAGGTATCAACTCCAACGTAAAAATATTTACTATCATCTAATATACCGTTTGAAGTGCCAGGCACTGAAAAAGTAGGTTGGGCGGGAATATTAACGGAACCGAAAGCGGATTCTCCGGTTTTGACTCCGTTACAGCTATTAAATAATAATACTGAGGATATTGCCAGGATCAGAGTTAACAACGCAGTTTTAATTCGCATAACGTACCTCGCAAAGTGAATGAAAAACTAATCTAAATTATATGTGATAGTACGAAAAATAGCGACAGACTTAAGGCGCGATTGTCAGAAAAAACATGTTGGAAGCCAAATATAACCAATCGTACTTTTCTCATATTAACACAGCCGTTGTATTTTCTTGGGACTGGACTTGCGTGCAGCTGGAGTGAGATCAACCAAATACTTCTTTCTTGCAAACCTGGGCCAAGATATACCTAGTTATAGGAATTAATTAAGGAGACAACATGAAATTCACAGCAAGATTAGTTTTCATCTCAATGTTAGTACTGATTTCGTCGAAGGTTTTTGCTGAAACAGGTTCGAATGAATCGGTTTTTTCCAAAAACCAGCAATTCGACAAAGAAGGCGTTGAGCTTTATAGTTCAAACCTGGATCTTAAACGTCATAAGAAGTTCGGCTTTGGTGCTTCAATCGGTGGGGCGAACGGTGCCCTGGGCTTAAATGCGGAATTAAATTTAGATCCGGAGAACGCATTGGTCATCGGATTAGGAACTGGACCAAGCTACGGTTCTTTCAGTTTATTGTTTAAACGAAACTTCGAAAGCAAGTACTTATCTCCGTACTGCAAGCTGGGTTATTCAAAGTGGTTTAACTCATCCAACAACTCTGTAGCCGCAAAAGAATCCGATGTTCTCAGAAGAATTTTTTCTGAAAAAGATTTGAAAGCCGGAAAATTTGATGCGGATTTCATTATTTCGTCGGTAGGAGCTGAGTATAATCAGCTGGAAGGCGAGCTTTCAGGAGTTAATTTTTATGGTGAAATCGTGCTCATGACAGAAGTGAAAAGTATGGCCATCATTCCTTCGGGTGCCGTGGGCATTACTTATTTTTACTAGAGATCTTAGTAGCTTAGGCGTTCTTGGTGGGTCTTCAGTGACTAAAAACTATTTGTATACTGAGTGTTGCTGAAAATAAAAAACCCTAGGTTTTAAGGCCTAGGGTTTTCGAAAGCTCGAAGCTTTACAAAACTAACTACTTCTTTTTCTTTTTAGTAGCTTTTTTTGCAGATTTTTTAGCTTTCTTAACTACTTTTTTCGCTTTTTTCTTAGCCATGTGTTGCTCCTATCGGTAGTAACTCTATTTCTAAAGTCACAGTTGTTGTTGTTTTCGACTTTTCAGTCTTCCTTAATAAAATTGTTAATAATTCAACAAGGTTCGTCAAGACTTTTTTTCTCCTTGCATCATTTTTGCGGTAATTACTTTTAAAATTGGAGGCGTTAGTGTTGGTTCAATTAATAATTTCGTTGTTCGGAATTGCATTTGTACATCGAAACTTGTCGCTTCTCGAGAAAATTGATGTGCTTACAAGTTCGAAACGAAATTACTATTTCTATTTTCTGCAGTTACCGTTCTATCTTTATCTATTTTTCAAAGAACTTTTTTCATTTATCCTTATTTACATCGGCATATTTCTCCTAACATTAATGCTTTTTGAGAAAATAATCGCTTTTTTCAGAGAAAAAACCTTCGAAACGCTGCATTTACACATCATAGAGAGACTAATTCTACTTTTAAAAGGCGGAAAGTCGGCGCAAACAAGTACAAAAAACGTTTTTAATAATTTAACGACATGGCAAAAAGCCACATTTAATAGAATTAATAAAATATTTGAATTAAAAATGCAGATAACCGGCGAAAAACATCAAATACGTGCCTTTCATGAGTTTTATTTCCGGGAATTGGAAATAATACTGACTTCATCATCCAATGTTATTGAACAGCTTAAATCTTACCGCGAAGCTTTGCGACTACAGAGTAATCTGAGACATAAGTCGAGACAGGCGATACAGCAGTCAAAAGCTCAAGCCTGGATCTCATTTTTCATTTATGCAGTTTTTGTTCTGCTCAGTAAAAATTATTTAAAGCTGGAATTGATCTCCATCACAATGTTGGTGTCTTTGATGCTGTTCTTACTAGGGCAAATTCTGATTTTTAAGCTTGGCGGGAAAATTCGATGGAAAACATAACACCTTCACTTATCTTACTATGGGACGTCAAAAGAGCGCTTGAAAATGGACGATCTGTGGCCGCAGGTATAAAAAATTACCTAGAACGTCCAAAATTGGACCCGTTCAGGCATCAGATCGAAATCTGGTGGGCGGCGCAAAACAATTCTCGGATTCTTTATGATAAGTCACTTTTAAATTATAAAAGACAATTTCTTTTGGAAATTCTTGAGGCTGGCTTAAAAGGGCATAGTATACTTCAGACCTTACAGAGCTTAGAGAATGAGCTCATTTTAAGCTGTGAAGACGAAATACAAAATCACATATCTAAATTACCGCTTCTGGCGCTGGTTCCACTGATGTTTCTTATTTTTCCGGCCATGATGTTGGTTCTTGTTATTCCGCTTTTAAAGTTGCTGGAATTCTGAAGAAAAAGATTGTTAAAGTATACGGCAAAAGATATTTTTAAATTCATAATAGCGGGGTGATTAATGTCAGCTACTGTATCAATAGAAAACAAAGATCTGAAGACTCTGGTTCATGAACTTTCAAAGGCCAATCCGGATCCTAAATTAATAAGAAATAAAACTGATGTACTGGGAATTCCCTATAGTCCGGACCTGATTGTCCTGATGTCAGAAGTGCTGGTATTTTTATCAAAGAACAAGTCCTCAAAAAACCGATTGAAAGAAAAAACAGTATGAGCGTAGAAATTTTCGAAAATATCCTGGAAACCATCGGAAACACCCCTCTGATAAGGCTGAATAAAGTCACAAAACACTCCCCCCATCAGTTTTTTGCAAAGGTTGAGTATTTCAACCCCTGCGGCTCAGTTAAAGATCGTATCGGATTGGCAATGATTGAAGCCGCTGAAAAGCGGGGAGAACTTAAGCCCGGTGGAACAATTGTTGAGGCTACGGCAGGAAATACGGGTCTGGGTTTAGCGCTGGCCGCAGCTGTTAAAGGCTATAAGTGTATTTTTGTATTACCGGAAAAAATGTCAGAGGAAAAAAGGGCGCTTTTACGGGCCTATGGTGCTCGCGTTGTAATGACTCCGGTCGGAGTTGCTCCGGAAGACCCTCGAAGCCATTACTCGGTTGCAAAAAAGATCGCTGATAACCTGGATAATTGTTTTTATGCAAATCAATTTCACAATCCGGATAATTTTGAAGTGCACTACCACATGACCGGCCCCGAAATCTGGAGACAAACAGACGGTGATATCGATGCCTTTGTGGCGGGAGTCGGAACGGGTGGCACGCTTTCAGGAGTTTCTAAGTTTTTAAAAGAAAAAAAATCCGACGTTAAAATTATCTGTGCAGACCCTATCGGAAGCATTCTGGCGGATCTTTTTTATCACGGAAAAATAATTGAACCCGCCGGATCCTGGAAAGTTGAGGGCGTGGGTGAAGATATGCTGCCGAGCAATTGTCATCTAGATCTATTTGATGATTTTGTGAAAGTAAACGATCAGGATTCATTTGATATGACAAGACGGCTGATCAGCGAAGAAGGCTTATGTGTAGGACCATCCAGCGCCCTCATTTTGGTTGCGGCGATGAGATATGCTGAGAAATTAAAAAAACCTTCTAAAATTGTCGTGTTGATGCCGGATACCGGACGTCTTTATATGTCGAAAGCTTTCAATGATAAATGGCTTGTTGAGAATGGACTCATGTCTGCAGAAAAGCTTAAATCCGCATTTAATATTGAAATTTCCGCTCCGGAAGAACTTAAGAGATTAAATCTATAGATAAATCAACGAAGAGGTTATATGTCAGTCCATTCCAATAAAAACAAAATGAAGTTTGCAACACGAGCTATACACGCAGGTCAACATCCGGACCCTACAACGGGTGCAATCATGACCCCGGTTTATTTAACATCTACTTACGTTCAAGAATCACCGGGTGTTCACAAGGGGTGGGAGTATTCCCGTACACATAACCCCACACGAAGAGCTTATGAAGACTGTATTGCCAATTTAGAAAGTGGAAAATATGGTTTTGCATTCGCTTCGGGTTGCGCAGCTTCAACGACCATCATGCACATGTTAAAACAAGGCGATCATATTGTGGCATTTGATGATATGTACGGCGGCACGTTCAGATTATTCGACAAAATATTGAGACATAATGGACTCGAGTTTACTTATACGGATTTAACTCATGTCGAAAACTTTGCAAACGCTATTAAACCCAATACAAAAATGGTTTGGCTCGAAACGCCAACCAATCCCACGCTGAAACTCACTGATATTGCGGCCATCGTAAAAATAGCAAAATCAAAAAATATTCTTGTCGTTGTTGATAATACATTTATGTCTCCTTATTTTCAGAGGCCACTGGAGCTCGGTGCCGATATAGTTGTTCACTCAGCAACCAAATATATTGGCGGGCATAGCGATATAGTCGGGGGAGTGGCCGTTACGAGTGATGACAAAATTGCAGAAAAAATCGCATTTTTAAGTAATTCAATGGGCGGAGTTCAGGGAGCGTTTGATTCCTTCTTAGCCTTGAGAAGTCTAAAGACATTACCTATCAGAATGAAAGCTCATGCCGAAAGCGCAATGAAAATTGCTCACTATCTGGAAGCGCATCCACTTGTTGAAAAAGTTGTTTATCCGGGGTTGAAATCTCATCCTCAGCACGAGCTTGCGCAAAAACAAATGCTGGGCTTTGGCGGGATGATTACTTTCTTTATAAAAGGGGGATTAGATGCCTCAAGAAAGTTTTTAGAGTCTGTGAAGGTTTTTGCATTAGCTGAATCACTAGGTGGGGTAGAGTCTCTGGTTGAGCATCCGGCGATCATGACGCACGCCTCAGTACCATTGGAACAGCGAAAAAAGATTGGAATTGACGATTCTTTAATCAGATTGTCTGTTGGTATTGAAGATATTGATGATTTGCTAGCTGATTTAAAGCAGGCATTTGATCAGGTGAAAAAATAATTTTTCCTGTATCCACAGCCCAATTAGAGCAGAGATATATTGACTAAACCTATGGTAATCGTTAATTTTCAAGTTCGCAATTTGCCTGGCTTGGTAGCTCAGTTGGTAGAGCAGAGGATTGAAAATCCTTGTGTCGGCGGTTCAATTCCGTCCCGAGCCACCATTTATCATTTA
>JAYTFA010000190.1:0-2233 GCA_043734765.1 Pseudobdellovibrio sp.
CAAGTGGCTGCATCTGCTGGATTTGAAGTGGTTATGTTTGATATTTCGCCGGCCTCTTTAGACAAAGGTCTCGGAGTTATTTCAGGAAGTTGTGATCGATTAATCAAAAAAGCGACTATGACAGAGGATCAGAAAAAAACTCTGTTAGCAAAAATTAAAACAACTTCAAGTATGACCGACCTGGCTACCTGTGATTTTGTAGTTGAAGCGGCTACCGAAAATATCGAGCTTAAATTGAAGATATTCAGGGAACTAGATGAAATCGTTAAGAAAGATTCGATACTCACTTCGAATACATCATCCATTTCGATTACTAAAATTGCTAGCGTAACAAAGCGACCGGATCAGGTTGCAGGTATGCACTTTATGAATCCGGTTCCGTTGATGCAATTAGTGGAAGGCATACGTGGACTTCAGACGTCAGACTCAACTTTTAAAACGACAAAAGAGTTCGCCGAAAAACTGGGTAAGGTCTTTATTGAGTCCACAAAGGACATGCCTGGCTTCGTTGTTAACCGCATTTTGATGCCGATGATTAACGAGGCGGTTTACACGCTACACGAAGGAATCGCTTCCGTTGAAAGCATTGATCAGGCTATGAAGCTCGGAACAAACCAACCTATGGGGCCGCTGACTCTGGCGGATTTTATCGGACTTGATACCTGTCTTGCGATTATGAATGTGCTACATGACGGACTGGGAGATTCCAAGTACCGGCCATGCCCGCTGCTGATTAAATATGTTGAAGCAGGCTGGCTTGGTCGCAAATCAGGCCGCGGATTTTATAACTACTCCAAATAAAAAGTATAAAGGAAAAATATGGGTTTCGATTATCAAAATATTAAATTCACTGCTCAGGAAAACAATGTCTGGTTGCTAACGATAAACAGGCCCGAAGCTCTCAATGCCTTAAACACGAATCTTTTAAACGAAATGGCCGATGCCTTCAGACAAATATCTGAAATGAGTTTTGAGGACGCGAAAGGTCTGATTATTACCGGAGCCGGAGAAAAGGCATTTGTTGCCGGCGCAGATATTAAAGAAATGACCCAAATGAATGAAGACCAGGCCGTACAATTTGCAAAACGGGGACAGAGTATTTTTCATGAAATAAATTTGTTAAATATTCCTGTTATAGCAGCCGTTAATGGTTTTGCATTAGGTGGCGGACTCGAACTTGCGCTCGCTTGTGATTTTATCGTAGCCAGTGAAAATGCCAAGTTCGGTTTGCCTGAAGTAGGACTGGGATTGATTCCAGGCTTCGGTGGAACAGTTCGATTAACAAGAGCCGTGGGAATACGAAAGGCCCGCGAGCTGACGCTCACCGGAGAAATTATTAATGCCGGTCAGGCTGTGGATCTGGGATTGGTCAGTCTCGTTGTGCCGCTGCCCGAACTGATGACAACTGTAACAAAAAAAATTGAATTGATTTTAACGCGTTCGCCGCTGGCCGTAGCCGCCGCAAAAAAATCAATTAATCAGGCCATTGATTTAGAAACAGAACCGGCACTGGAAAATGAGGCGCAGATTTTCGGCGCGCTCTTTAACTCCGAAGATACAGTTGAAGGAATGATGGCCTTTATAGAAAAAAGAAAACCGGTTTTTACCGGGGAGTAAATTAAATGAGCAATGCAACTCAACATCCTATCCGTATTATTACCGCAACCTCTCTCTTTGATGGCCATGATGCTACAATCAATATTATCAGGCGTATATTACAGGATTTAGGCGCCGAGGTTATTCACTTAGGGCATAACCGGTCGGTTCAGGATGTCGTGAAAGCTGTGTTACAGGAAGGAGCCCAGGGCGTATGTATTTCTTCTTATCAGGGCGGCCACATTGAATACTTTAAATACTTGCGCGATCTTCTTGATAATGCCGGTGCCAGCTATGTAAAAATTTATGGCGGCGGTGGGGGAGTTATTGTTCATGCGGAAAAACATGAACTTGAGGCTTATGGAATTGCCCAGATTTTTCATCCTGATGACGGCAGAAAATTAGGCCTCGAAGGCATGATCCGGATGATCATTGACGGATGTGATTTCGATCTTATCGAAGCCCAGAAGAAGTCGCCGACCAAAACCCAGATCTTTGAAAAAGACACCGTGCCTTCCGTGGAATTGGGGCTGGCTCTTACAGCCATCGAAAATGGCCATAAAAATATTCAGTTGGATCAGTTTGGCCTGAATTCATTTGCCCGAAAAGCAAATGCGCCGTTGGTTCTGGGAATTAC
>JAYTFA010000191.1:0-10471 GCA_043734765.1 Pseudobdellovibrio sp.
CAGGTAACTGCAGCATCAGGGCTTTAAACTGAGGATCAATTGATGTGTCACCCAGAATATACCCCAAGGCTTCTACAATTTCCGTGTTTGCAGTTAAGGCCGTCTTGTTGCGGAAGCACGCTGTTAACCTCTGAAGTTCCTGTAAAACCATTTTGAAGCCGGCTTCACGGCGGTTAAAAGAATCACTGTCAAATTTAATTAAATGCAAAAGCTCAGACTGGCCCGCATTCCAGTTCAGCTTTATCGGTGCTGAAAATTCCCGATTCAGCGAAAGTACAGGTTTTTCTTTTATATCCGTAAATACAAAAGTCTGCTCCGTTAGCTTTAAATGAATAACCGGTTTTTCATCCGAGTTGTAAGAAATGTCTTTTGATTTCAATTCAAAGTTTTTTCCTTTTGAGTCGAGCAATCCGACTAATAACGGAATATGAAAAGGTTTTTTGATCGGCTGTTTTTCAGTGGGCCGGCAGTACTGTTTTAAAGTAAGCGAATATTCTTTTTTGTCCCGATTGTAAATTTCAGTAACCGTAACTTCAGGAGTTCCGGACTGACTGTACCAGAGTTTAAATTGCGAAAAATCGGCTTTATTCGGCGCTGCAATCGCTTCCGCAAAATCCAGAATAGTAACAGCGCATCCATCAAAACGTTTGAAATACTCATCCATTCCGCTTCGGAAACCTTTAGACCCGACAATTGTCTGCATCATTCGAATAACTTCAGAACCTTTTTCATAAATTGTGGAAGTGTAAAAATTATCGACTGACAGACAGCTTTCAGGTCTTACCGGATGAGAATTAGGCCCAGCATCTTCGGCAAACTGGCTCCCACGAAGAGAATCCACATCTTTAATGCGTTGAACAGCACGGGAGTTAAGATCTGCTGAGAATTCCTGATCTCTGAAAACTGTTAAGCCCTCTTTAAGTGAAAGCTCAAACCAATTTCGGCAGGTTACTCGATTTCCGGTCCAATTGTGAAAATACTCATGACCTACAACGGATTCAATGCGATCAAAATCGCTGTCCGTGGCTGATTCGGGATCTGCCAAAACAAGACGCGAGTTAAAAATATTCAACCCTTTGTTTTCCATAGCACCCATATTAAAATCATCAATGGAAACAATCATGTATTGGTTAAGGTCATATTCGAGACCGAATCTCTGTTCGTCCCATTTCATGGCTTTTTTGAGTGATTCGAGAGCATGGTGGCAGCGGTCTTGTTTGCCATGTGAGGCATAGACTTCCAATTTAACATTTTTTCCGGACTGGGTTACAAAAGTTCCTTCAACCACACCGATGTCACCTGCAACCAAAGCAAATAAATAGCTCGGCTTTTTAAAAGGATCTTTCCAGATGGCCTGATGTTTTCCATCAGGCAGATCTTTTTTAGAAACCAAATCACCATTCGAAAGCAGAACAGGGTATTTGGATTTATCCGCTTCAATAGTAACTGTGTAACT
Source organism: Pseudobdellovibrio sp. (assembly GCA_043734765.1). Lineage (GTDB taxonomy): Bacteria > Bdellovibrionota > Bdellovibrionia > Bdellovibrionales > Bdellovibrionaceae > Pseudobdellovibrio. Next base: position 1,457 of record JAYTFA010000191.1, read on the forward strand.
GGTCATAATATCCGGTCGATCAAGGAAGTACGTGATATTTCTGAAACCTTCCGCCTCACACTGAGTTGCAAAAATACCTTTCGATAAATAAAGACCTTCACAGGACTTGTTTTCAAGCGGATTGATTTCGACAACGGTTTCAAGCGTAAAGCTCTGAGGTGTTGATTTAATGGACAGTGTTTCTGATTCAACGGAAAATTCAGAGGGCGCAAGTTCTTGACCATCAAGTTTAATTGATACTAATTTTAAATTTTCGCCATTTAAAATTAAAGGATGGTCCTGTTTTTTTTCAATTATCTGTGTTGCGCGCACAACAGTTTTGGTTTCATGCAGAGAAAAATGAAGCGCGATACTTTTAACCTCAAACGAAGGAGCTGTGTAATCGGTAAGAAGTATTCGCTGGGGCTGACCGGAATCGTTATTTGTTATCACTTGAACCTCTGAATTATTGTAATACCTAATATTAATGGAGGCAACTCAGGCCCTTTGTTACAGAGGCGAGTCTTGCCAAGTCATGGATTTTATCTCTGGAAACAGCCAGGTCCGTCAATGCTTTTTCATGCGAGGAAACACAGGTAGGGCAGCCATTAACAACAGAGACAGCAAGTGCCATCATCTCAAAATTTTGTTTGCCGTTCACCGGCTTTGACAGAGAGTTCATTCTGAGACCAGCGCGCTGATAGGCCGTATCCGAAAGGACTTCAGCTGATAAGTAGCCTTTGAATTTATAATAGGTATTGAGCATTCCCATAATAGCAGCTACTTCGAAGCACTCTTCGACTTCAGCGTCACCTATACCGGCTGCTTTTAATTCAGCCTGTGCGAAGTTTTCTAAATCTTTCCAGTGTAAGGCCCGTGCAATCGCGGCCAGGTTCATCAGTCTTTCCGCTGCATCCAAAGAAGAGTCTTCTAAAAGTTTTTTAAAGTTCAGCGAAAGATCCCTGAAAACAGCGGTTTCTTTTGCACCGAAAGAAACTTCTAAAAATAAATCAAGTTTTTGCGACATCGACATAAATTCCTCCTAAGTAGGGTAAAAAAAGAGCCTCAGCTTTTTAAGGCTAAAGCTCAATTTAATTTTTTATAGCTGATTAAAAATACTGGCTTATGAATGAATAGTTTCCTGACCTTTTTCCCAGTTGCATGGGCAAAGCTCATCGGTCTGGAGTGCATCTACAGTTCTTAAAACTTCTTTTACATTACGGCCCACAGATAAATCATTAGCGGAAACCCAGCGAATGATGCCATCCGGATCAACAATGTAAGTCGCACGTAAAGGAATTTGTTCAGTCGGGTGCAATACACCTAAGGCGCCAGATAATTCTTTTTTAACGTCAGCTAACATCGGAAATTCAAGATTTTTCAGATCTGCGTGGTGGGTTCTCCAAGCGTGGTGAACAAAGTGAGAATCGCAAGATGCTCCGAAAAGTTTTGTGTCGCGCGCTTTGAAGTTTTTAAATTCTTTATTGAACTCTGCAATTTCAGTAGGGCAAACGAAAGTAAAATCCAGAGGCCAGAAAAACACAACTGCCCATGAACCTTTCATATCTGCGTTTGAAATTGTTTTGAATTCTTTACCTTTTTCCATGCTAACACAAGCTTGCATAGAGAATGTGGGGAACTTTTGGCCTATACCTAACATTTAAATCTCCTTGTTGATTGTTGTAATTCATTTTTTTGAACGTTTTCAGTGTTACTTATTACCTATGAGAACGCAATTTGTGATCAAAAAAATCTATGACATGATTGGTAAGGCCTCATCAAGTGCGGGTCCTGATTGTCATTGTTAAAAAAGTCGTGTCTGATGGGTAAATGAACCGAATTCACGTCGAGCTTAATAAATTTAAATGGGTTGATTATACGAATCCTGACAGAGAAGTGCTCGGGCAAATAGCAGCTGAACTGGGGCTCGAAAATAAAGTGCTTTATAATTGTCTGGACTCTGACTATCTGCCCCATATTGAAACTTACGCTGATACGCAATTTTTAATTTTAAGGCTTATGGAGCCCGAATCAGAGAGCAACGCTGATAGCGTACAGGAGCTCACTACAAAAATTGCAATTTTTGTAAACAGCACACAGATTATTACTATTCATCGGTTACCCCTGAGCGAAGTTGATGAAGTGGGAAAAAAAATCAAAGAAACTGCAAAAGAACAAGCGACTCAGGCAAAAATAATCAGTTTTTTTTATGAACAGGTTTCCCTGGGTTTTAATAAGCCGTTAACAGATCTCGAAGCAAAATTGCACAACTTTGAAGAAACTCTGTTTAGCAGAAAAAAATCCAAATCGTTTTTGCAGGAAGGTTTTTATCTGAAACGCAAAGCTTCCGCATTTAAAAAAGTTTTAAAATTAACTCTTGAGTTACTGAGCAAATTAATTGCTCAGGCCAATTGCCCGGCAGAACAGTTCCAGCAATCTAAAGACCGTCTTGAAAGAAGTTTATTTTATGCGGAGGATGTATTTGAAAATATTCAGTCATTGCTGAATCTACACGTGGCGATCGAGGCACAGAAAACAAATGAGGCCTCATTCAGAACAAATGAAATTATGCGGGTTTTAACAGTGCTGACGATTTTCTTTTTACCGCTAAATTTTGTGGCCGGTGTCTTTGGAATGAACTTTCAGTACATTCCATTTCTCACTCATCCATTTGGTTTCTGGATATCGATCGTGGTGATGATCGGTGTTTCTGCAATATTGGGGCTTTACATATTCAGGCAGGGCTGGTTGGGTCGGCCCAAAGTCGAAAAAAATAAGCAACAATTTTAGAACTTCAGTGCCAAGACCTGAACCTTTTCATCATTGATCGTTCTGATTTCAAGTTCAGCCAAACGATTGGACCAGTCAATTTTGATTACTCCGAAATTCATAGGTTCAGATTCCTTGGTTGATGTTCCGTTCAGAGTAAAGGCTTCGTAAACATAGCCGTGATTTTTGATTTCAGTTTTTTCAAAGGTTGCAATTGGCCGGTCGTTGGGCAGCAGAATCAGATTTTTCACTTTTGTTTTAACGATAAGGTTAAACAGTTTTTCACGCTCTTGCGTGGGGCTGGTTAATATTTTCAGTGCAGTCGGTTTTTTAAATTCACTTTCGAGCCAGGCCCATTTCTGCTCGTTATTGAATCGATCTATCATAATAACCTGGATCTGATTTTTTTTCGTACCGAAGGTTTTTGAATGATATATGCCATCGGCATTTTGGGGAATAATATATTTTGCGTAAGGCCAATCTTTTATGAACTCGGATTTCCCTTCGGTATTCGGAGTGCACATAAATGGTACTTTCTCGCGAACGGATCTGTACTCAGGTACTTTACTTAGCTCTTTGGGCGGAGTTGAAGTCAAAATCATAAGATCGGGCTTATTTTTTTCAATTGAAGTCCAGCAATTGGTGGCAGCCGAACCAAATGCAACTATACGTATGGCTTTATCATTATTAAAACCTCTGAAGGGCAGGTCTAATTCAGCCTGCTTTTTTTTATCAGATTTAATTTGCGCCTGATATTCTTCGCTGGAGGTCATATGATGAGCGTCATTTTTTTTTGAAGAACTCTGACACGATGTAGCCAAAACCAAAATGTAGAGCATGAACAATATAGTTTTCATTGTTTTATTAGAAATAAAATTTGGGCAGAGATCAAGAGTTGATTGCTCTATTATTTCCAGTACTATGGTTTTTATAAAATATAGGAGGCAAAATGCTTAAGAAACTATTTATCATTTCCAACTTGCTACTTTTGGCTGCATGTGACCCATTTGAAGGCGTTCTTTCCGTTAAACAACCGATGACCGTAAAAAGTTCAGAAAAAACACCCGGGTGTTCTCCTGATGATCCTTGGAGTTGCAACCAGATCGTAAATGTTACGGTCCCGGTGGGTGATCAAAGCGCGAAACTGGAGTTTGTAAGCAGAGACCAGATTCAACTGAATTTAAAAATTAACGGTAAAAAAAAGCAACTGAATTTAGATTTACCGAAAAAATTGAGCGTACCTGATAATGGTGCTTTCGATATTCCATCACGGGATTTAGGCCAGGACTTTGCGGCTCATGGTAATTCCGAGACTGTTGTAACAGACTCTCAAATTCAGCGTGGTTGGGAACAATGTACTTACCAGAGAAGAGAAGTTGTTTGTTATATCGTCAACAACCAACAGGTTTGCCGCGAAGAATGGAGAACTGTCTACGGACAACAACAGGTAGAATTCTTTGATCGAAGAACCAACCAGAAGATATCTGTTAACTTTGTAAATGAACAAAGCGCTGCAGTTCTTTCAAACTTCAGCGGTGCGAGAAATTTCTCTGAAAGAATTTATACTTATAAAGGTCAGTGCTACTGATTTCTTTCATTAAGGGGAGTCACGTTTCGTTGCTGACTTCCTATGTACTCTGAAAGCGGTCTGATAATTCTGTTATTAGCCGTTTGTTCCATGATATGTGCAGACCATCCTGTTGTTCGGGCCATTACAAAAATTGGCGTAAAGAAATCAATTTCAAAGCCCATCATGTAATAAGCAGGACCGGCGGGAAAGTCCAGGTTAGGATATATCTTCTTTTTCTCAACCATGACTTTTTCAAGCGAACCGTACATCTGCATCCATTTTTGCTCGCCTGTTACATCAGCCATAACCTGTGCATATTTTTTCATGGTCGGAACGCGTGAATCACCTGATTTGTAAACACGGTGGCCAAAACCCATTACTTTTCTTTTTTGCGCCAACGCATCAATCATCCATTGCTCCGCCTTTTCTGCATCTGCAATTTCCAACATCATGTGCATAACCATTTCATTGGCCCCCCCGTGCAGCGGCCCTTTGAGAGCTCCGATGCCAGCTACGGTTGCCGAGTAAATATCAGATTGAGTAGATGTAACCACTCGGGCTGTAAACGTTGAGGCGTTAAAGCTGTGCTCAGCATATAAAATCAACGAGACATCAAAGGCTTTTACAATTTTAGGTTCAGGAACCTTGCCGAAACACATATGAAAAAAATTTTCAGCAATGCTCAGGGCCGGATTGGGCGGGATAAAATCCAGTCCCTTTTTGAATCTGTAATCAGCTGCAATCATCGTAGGAATTTTGGCTAACAAGTGAATAGCTTTATCTAAATTAGTTGCCGGTGTTGAATCCCAGATGCGTGGGTCTTCACAACCCAGAAAGCTCACGGCTGTTCTAATTGAATCCATCGGATGACACTTTTTAGGAAGGGTTTTAATAACATTCAGATTTTCTTTTGTGATATCACGGAGAGATTTTTCTTTTTTTGAAAACTCAAACAATTGATTTTTATTCGGGAGTTCGCCCGCATAAAGCAAAAATGCGACTTCTTCAAAAGAGCAGTTTTCGGCTAAATCCTGCACAGGATAGCCGCGGTAAACCAAAGAGTTGGTTTCAGCATTTACTTTTGAAACACTTGAGGTGTCCATAACAACACCTTCCAGGCCTTTTTTAACATTCATTTTTTCTGGTTCAGCGATGTAATCCGGATTGATATATTCAGACATATTTTCCCCTATTTAAGTTTAAAATTAAAAATACTTTGATCGAACTTGTTATAGTCTTCGTAAGAAGTGAGGTCATAAAGTTGCTGGCGAGTCTGCATCAATGGAAGAGCTTCGATCTGTGAGCCGGTTGCTTTGATAATATCCAAACCTTTTTCAGTTGCGCCCATAGCGAGCCTGAATGTACTCACTGGATAAATCACTAAGTTAAACCCAAGATTCTCAAGTTCGGTTTTTGTATAAATTTTTCCTTTACCGAATTCCGTCATATTTGCTAAAAGAGGTACGCTGATAGCTTTTCTCATTGCTGCAAATTCTTTTTCGTCCTGGAGTGCTTCCGGAAATATCATCTCGGCACCGGCATCAACATAAGCCTTGGCGCGGTCGATGGATTTTTCAAGCCCTTCACTGGCTCGTGAATCAGTTCTTGCAATAACAAGAAAATTTTCATCTAAGGTTTTGCCCTGAACGGCTGCCTTAATTTTTCGGACCATTTCATTTGTAGGAACTACAGATTTATTATCTAAATGTCCGCAACGCTTCGGGTTCATCTGATCTTCCAAATGGCATCCGGCAAGACCCATCTCGATAAACTCCTGTATGCTTCTGGTTACGTTAAGCGGTTCGCCCCAGCCAGTATCCGCATCGATAATTGCCGGTAATGTCGTGGTGCGGGCAATTTGCCGGCCTCTGTTGGCCACTTCCGTTAATGATGTTAATCCTATATCCGGATAACCTAAATCATTGGATAATACAGAACCGGAAATGTAGATCCCATCAAAGCCTTTTGTTTCAATCAACATACTCACCAGTGGAGAAAAAGAGCCCGGGAACTGCAATAGTTTTCCCGACTTTAAGTTTTCCCGCAACCGCCGTCTTTTTTCAGAGGCTGTTATCGTTGGAAACATCATTTAAAAAATTCCTTTTTGATCGCGCTTATTACTGACGAGCTTATCGATCGGAATCTGCACGTTGAGTTGTTGAATTTCGGCAGCTGTTAATTCCGGTAATCTTTCGCAAAGAGAAATAAAACGATTTCGTTCCTCTTTGGTGATGATTTCAGATGTTAAAGTGTCGAACTTTTTAATATAGTCTGCGCGTTTAAACGGTTTGGCTCCTGCGGGGTGAGCATTGGCCACACCCAGTTCATCAACAATTTTTTCATCGTTGTTCATGATAATTTCAACCTGACCGCCGAAACGTTTTTTATTAGGATCCATGTCGTGATAAGCTTCAGTCCACTTTTTATCTTCGATGGTGCGGATTTTATGCCATAGTCTGACCGTATCGGCGCGGTTCGCGCGTTCTGAAGAGTAAGAATCCACGTGATGCCAGGTGCCGTCCTGAAGAGCTACTGCAAAAATATACATGATAGAATGATCTAAAGTTTCACGGGAAGCTTTCGGATCCATTTTTTGTGGATCATTTGCACCGGTGCCTATAACATAGTGGGTGTGGTGCGACGTATGAATAACTATTTCTTTAATATCATCGAAATTTGTAATTTTTGTTTTCATTCGTGCAGCTAAATCGATCAAGGCCTGTGATTGATATTCAGCAGAATGTTCTTTGGTGTAAGTTTCTAAAATGGCTCGTTTCTCTTCGCCTAATTCAGGCAAGGCCACCGTGTATTGACCGTTTTTGCCGTCAAGCATATAGGCTACAACAGAGTCTTCACCTTCATAAATCGGTGAAGGAGCACCTTCTCCACGCATACATCTGTCTGCGGCCTCAATTGCCAATTTCCCGGCGTGAGCAGGGGCAAAAGCTTTCCATGAAGAGATCTCACCTTTTCGGGACTGACGGGTCGTAAATGAAACATGAACCGCCTGCTGTATGGCCTGAAAAACAATTTCAGTCGGTAAGTTTAAAAGTGCACCGATACCACCTGCGGCAGCCGGAGCTAAGTGGGCGATATGATCTTTTTTATGTTCGTGCAGGCAAATACCTTTTACGAGATCGACTTGAATTTCATATGCGGCAACAGCTGCGCGGATAAAATCTTTTCCGGTTTTTCCCATTTGTTGAGCTACGGCCAGTATCGGCGGAATATTATCGCCGGGGTGCGAGTAATCGGCCGCTAAAAAAGTATCGTGATAATCTAATTCACGTACAGCGGTTCCATTGGCCCAGGCGGCCCATTCGCAGGAAAACTTCTGATCATTCGGCATTCCGAAAACAGTGGCTCCGCCGGCCCGGGGATGCGATAAAGCCATGGATCTGGCGGAGGCAACAGGATGTCTGTTTGAAGCTGCAATGGCGACCGAAGCATTATCGATAACGCGGTTGATGATCATATCGATTACGTCATCTTTGATTACGGCGTTGTCAGTGCAGATTTCTGCCATCTTCCATGCAAGCTGATCTTTACGTTCTAATTTTTCTTTTGAAGGGTAAACACGAAGTTTGTGCTGACGCATAAGTTCTCCTTAAAGTTTTGTATAAATTAATCAAATTATTAACCTATAGAAATTAACTTAGAAAACCCCGACCGACAAATGAAATGCGCCATCGGATTCGCCTGCTTTTTTATTTAGCTTTTGAGCATATTCCAGGTTTAAAGGGCCTACCGGAGTATTGTATCGGATGCCGAATCCTACGGCGTCGCGCCAATTATCCGAAAGCTTAACACCTTCAATGCGAACCTGTCCGCCGTCATAGAATAATGCACCCGCCAAGTCATATTTTACACTTAATGGAAAACGCAATTCGGACTTAACAAGCGAATAACTTGAGCTGGTCATCAGACGATAAGAGGCGCCGATATCAGCGGTTGTCGGAAAAAACTCAGAGGACTCGAAACCTCTTATGGTCGTTCGTCCGCCGAGAGTAAAGCCTCTTTTGTCATACGGGATGCCCTCATGGAGGTTGTCGATGTCTTTAATATAGCCGCCCTGAACGGACTGCACAAAAACAAATCCTGTATCCTTATAAGGAAAGTAATGTGTGGTCTGGCCCGTGAGCCGATAATAATCGTCTACGTTATTGTTGCCGAGGCCTTCGGCTGAATATTCAAAAGCAAAGCGCGTAAAGCTACCCTTAGTGGGATTAAATAAATTATCCCGGTAATCAAGATCTAAAATAGGGCCGATAGACCCTATGACCAGACTTTCACTTGCATAGCCGTACTTAATTTCATCTTCGTTCGTGATTCCATGATCCTTAAACGTAGAAACGGTATAAGACAATATGCCGGTTATGTGGGAGGTAAAATCCTGCTCAAGCGAAAAGACCGCTGAATTGGCCTCAGTGACTTTATTAATTCGAACGTCTGAAATGGTGTTGGCTCGGGTAGCACTGGTTCTGAACCTTGCGCGGGTATCAAATAAATACGGAAAAACAAATCCGAACGTGTGTTTTTGTTCCAAATATTTAATATCGGCAAAATTATAATTGAGTTCAGATCGAAATGAGGCTCCGATACCCCAGCCTTCAAAATTTCTGTAAGCCACTCCGGCATAACCATGTAAAGTTCCTTTATTTTCATCCGTAAGCCCCACACCGAGAACTCTGATGCCG
>JAYTFA010000192.1:0-8380 GCA_043734765.1 Pseudobdellovibrio sp.
ATTGAGCTTTATAAAAAAGGGGATCTGGAAAGATGTCATGCGTCTTTTTATATAGGTTCCTCTTACAACAATGTTATTCCGGCCGCATTTGTCGGAGATTATTTAACAACAACCAAGAGAGTTATCTGGTTGGGCTACTCAATCTGGCAAATGGGTCTGGAATTTGAAAATACATTCGGGTACAGCAGCACCGTAAGTTTTACCGGACTCGACACCGTCAACAAAAGCACGGATGGAAAACCAAGCTACTTCCGAGATATTATCTATAAAGGCGAAACTTTTGCAAAGTACGGCAAGTATACCGATGCGACGAACACCACTTTTGTGTCGGCTCCGGAAATGGTTAAATTTCAGAGTAAATTATCAGACAAGGCCACTGTGATGGCTACGGCTAAACATTCCTTTACTAATGAAGTGATCCCATGGGCACTGAAAGCCGGTAATAAATACTACGTGGTTGAAATTCCATTTTCTTATGTTCACGAGGGAGATCGCTACCTGGTTTTTGCGGATTTACTTTTTGATATCCTGGGCGAGCAGCCAAAGCATACAAAAAAGTATGCACTGGTTCGACTTGAAGATGTAAACCCGATGTCGGATCAGATGTTGCTTGATAGAGCCGTCGGTATTATGAAAAAATACACAGTGGTTCCGCATATTGCGATTACACCTGTTTATGAGACACCCACTCAGACGGTTCGCATGGAAAATGCGCCACTATTTCAGAATCTGATGATGCGATATCAGCAAGAGGGTTCGGTATTTTTATGGCATGGAAGTAAATATCCATACGTTGCCTCTACAGCTAATGGAACAGTTGCCGATATCCTGGCTAAGTTAGAGGATGGATTCAGTTCACTTAAGCCGGCAGGAATAGCGCCTAAGTTCTGGGTTACACCGAATTACACGGCATCAACAACGGACAATATTGTTTTCGGTAAAGCCTTTGAATGGAGTATCGGTCGCGGCGCCTACGCTGATTTCAAAATGAAAATCCTTCCGGCACCGACGGCTGCGTTAACCTTTGATTTAAATGATGCAAACAGAGCCAGTAACAGAGCAAGCTATTTTGCGAATGTAGCTGTGACCGAAGTTCCGAACGCGGCCACCTTCGGACAGTTTTTCCCTTATGAAATCTATGGAAATCAGTATGGTCAAAAGGTTATTCCTGAAAACCTGGGCAACGTAACTCCCGGAACCCGAAAAGTGGCGGATATTCTGGCCGATGCAAAACGCAATCTGGTACTACGGGACATCTGGGCCTCGGTCTTTTACCATCCGTATCTCTTGAGCGGTACGTTGAATCCTGAAAACGTCAACCCAGCTGTGCCGACCGACCTGGAAAATATGGTTTCTGGATTAAAAACCTTAGGTTATGAGTTTGTTAATCTCAAAGAATATTCATCATCAAACACCACCGTTGCTCTTAAAGCACGAGTTGAATTGGAGGATTCGCGCAAATAATATGTAACCCGTTAGTTAAAGTCAGATAGGGGGGATTAGAAAATTCCCCCTTATTTTTTTTAGAAAGTTCAGTGAGAATACTACCTTAAAAGCTGGTTTTAATTATCTCGTAAACCATCGCAGGTTTTAAAACTTTCAGGCACTGGTTGTCGTTGCAAGGGGTTTTACGATGATTGTAAGCACTCACACAGGGCGAGCAGGCAAAGTTGGCATAGATCGGTTGCGAGTTGCCCAGCGAGCCATAGAGGTGCGGGGTTTCAGGCCCGAAAAACACAAAAGATTTAATATCGGTCACGCTTGAAAAATGGCCGGGCCCCGAATCGTTAGTGATCAGCACTTTAGACATCGAGTAAAGAGTTGTGAGCTCGTTGAAGGCTACTTTGCCGGCAAAATTGTGACATCTCTCGCTTTTAACATCATCTTCAATTCCCTGAATCTCTTCTGATTCCGAAGGTGCGCCGGTCATCAAAATCAGATAGTCAGGGTGTTTTTCCAGAACTATTTTTATTAACTGTGTATAGTTTTCGATGGGCCATTTTCGCTGTGGTAAAAATTCGCTGGCATTCGGATTGACCAGCAGGATTTTCTGGTCGCTTTGAATTTTCGGATAAACTGTTTTAATAGAATTGTGAACTCTTTCCACAGAGGCTTCGCTGATAGCGATTTTACGGATTTCAATTTCATTATCGGTAATTTCTTTTTTTAAATAGGGAGTTTGTAAATCCGTTGTAAAGGCGGCGTCCACCAAAGCCACAAAGTTTTTAGCAATGTGAATATGCGGATTATAACTGACATTACGACTGAGAAAGTTACCGCGATAAAGACCTTCTCCGTGATAATTGTGAAATCCCACTTTAATCGCACTTCTGGTCAGAAAAGAAAGTAATGCGGTGGCTCTTGAGAACAGTTCTAAATCAATTACGGCGTCAATTTTGTTTTTTTCGCACCAGAAAAAAAGTCTGAGAGAGTCTTTGATAATGCTGAAAAGAGAGGTGTCTGCGATTGTAAATATATTTTTATCGTCCACTGATTTTAAAAAATCAAGGCTGGGTTTGTTTCTTTTGAAAATAACAAAAAATATTTCGGCATTATATTTATTTTTTGCCCGCTGCATTGCGGGGTCTGCCAAGAGGGCGCTGCCCATTTCAGAGAGTTCAATAAAAAGAATATTTTTAGGTTTAAGAGTGTTCGGAGCCTGTAGTTTTCTTGGCGGAAATAAGAATTTCAGGGAAGTAACTAAAAAAGTGAGTGGAATACCAACGCCGTAGTCGATTTTTCGCATGGTTTCGATTTTCATGATTCACCTTTTGTTGCTATTTGTAGCCTGAAAAATTAGCACAATGATAATACAAAAAGTGATTAACGGGTACATTTTTTATCGAATTTGTAATTTCACCGACTGCTGTTAATTGTGCACACTGAAGATGAGACAGGTGCTCATCTTTTTTGTTGGCTTCAATGATGGCAATGAGGTCATAGCCGATGCCGGACTGCGGAGCCCAGATATCGAACTGGTCAAAACGTTGATCAATGACAAAGACCTCCGTGTTGTCAGCATTGTAATATTTGGCGCGGCTCCCGAGAGTCCAATTCATAACGGCAAGGGCTTTTTTCGGGTTTGTAACTGTAACTAATTTTTCGTTGGCCTCGGACATAATCTGATTCCATCCGGTAATACCCTCGTAAAGCGTAGCGGTGTATTCGGCGGGAAAAATTCTGAAACCAAGCTCAAATAATAATGCAAAACTCAAAACTGCCGAGCCTAAGCCGGCTAGATTCAGAGTTTTTAAAAACAGTTTATTTTCCAGCAGGTAAGCAGTAGTTAAAGGAATCGCTAAAATAAAATAAATCAGCATCCAGTGCGGCAGCAGGGGAGTGGACACCGCGATGTAAACAAAGAACAACAGAAAAACAGTTAAAAAAACAAGTGCGACAAAATATTTACTTTCGCGCTTGAGGTTTTTCAGCATCCGGAAGTAGATTAGTAATGAAATTAAAAATGGACCTATACCCCAACTGAACAGTTGGATTGCAAATGAAGCCCCCAGGTTTTTTAAAACAGAAGAATCCAGAGTAAAAACGTGATCGCTTTGGTACTGCAGGCTCACCCAGTGGTTTTTAATATTCCAGTACAGCACCGGGCTGATAAGCGTCATGGCAATCAGTACGCCGATCCAAAGATTGATTTTCAGTATTTCTTTAATTTTATTTTTTGAAATGAAAATAATAACCAATGAAATAATATAGAGTGCGGCGGTGTACTTGGATAAACCTGCCAGCCCGAGCCAGAGGCCCATCAAAGCCCAGTTTTTCAGGGTGGGCTGGCTCAGGATTTTTTCGGTGGAGCTAACAATAAGTATTGTTAAAGGCATTAAAAGTGTGTCTGGTAAGAGTGCAACCGACATGGCGTTGAACATCGGCGTAAGATTGAGCAGAATTACCGCGAAAAGAGAATTACGGGACGAAACATCTTTTGAAACCAAGTAATCAAAAATCAATTTCGAGGTCAGGACAGAAATCAGAATGGCCGCTAATCGGGCCTTGATTAGGTGATCTACTGCAAGAAGCTGGAAAAGCCCCTGCACCCATCCAACTAAGGGGGGATGGTCGAAATAGCTCCAATCCAGGAGTTTTCCGTAAAGAACGTAGTGAGCTTCATCAACCGTTAAACCAAATTGGCCGGCAACTCTGAGTCTGAGCGCCGTGATTAAAAATAAAAAAAGCCAGAAAAGATATTTTGTGTTCAAGCTACATTATTTTGAGTAAATAATCTGCTAAACCCGAATAGAATCGGATCTGTTCATTGCGAATGTAGCCGGTATTGCGAATTCCCAGAAAAATAAAAGATCCGCTGTCTAAAACCTGCTCCCAATGCTCCAGGGCTAAAAAGTAATTTGGGTCCTTAAGTTGGATGGCTTTTGTATTTTTCGTGGTGAGAATGCTACCTACAGCTAAGGCTGAAGAGTAACCGACGATCCCGTCTGATTTTTCAGAAATATAATGGCTGGTCACACGTAACGGGGCCGACAAATATCTTGCATTCCAAACGTCTAAGCTCTTTTCCTGGTAACCGGCAAAGGCCACAACCTTTGTATTCGGCGAAATGCGGATGCCACTTAAAAATTGGGTTACACCTGATTCGGTTAACTGTACAAGCCCATCAAGATAGGCTAACTCAGCAAGTAAACTGAAAAGAGATGAGTCTTCGAGCCAGCGCTGAACAAATTCAATTCCTTTATAGGGCGTGGAAATAGTCAGTATATTTTTAATTTCAAATTTTTGTCGGTTTGCAACAAACAGCGCATAAAATCCGCCGGCACTGTGACCTACAATATTAAAGGTCACTTTGCTTTTTTCAATAGTCTCGATTTCGCCAAAAATTTTCTCTAATCGTGTACCGTTATCTTCGATAGTTCCAATGGGATTAAGACCACGAGCAACATAAACCTTGAATCCTTTGTCCTGAAACGCTCGAACGATATCCTGTGAAAAGTATTCGGGTGTAAACGAGTTAAAAAAGCCGGGAACAAGTACGACTACGTCCTTAGCCATGGCCTTGGTTGTAAACATGAAAGAAAACACGATCGAGAATAACAGTGTGTAAGTTGACAGTTTCATTTTCCCTCCAAATCAACCGGTGCCTAAGGATTTATTTTTCTTTAACCTGCATTGCGGCCGGTATGGTAGAATCACTCTAGTAAGAGACCTAAGGGGTTGCAAGCGTGCTGAATGATGATTGTTGAGTTTTTTACACTATATTCAATTAAATCATGTTTGACATGTTGCGACATCGCCTTGAGTGGGGTATAAGAATCTTTCTGAATAATTTGCGGGGGTAATAAATATGTCAACGACTGATATGGCAACGATTGTAAGTCCAATAACTGAAGAAAAAGAATTCAAGAAAATCGAACGCGAAACGGAAGTGGATTCTGATGAGGATTCTGACGAGAATGAGTCGGGCGAGTCGCTTAGAGCACGTGAAGAGGCTGAAGCCGCACTGGAATTAGAAAAACTGGCTCAGGCCGGCGGTTTTAATTTTGAAGAAGAAAATGATTTTGATTTTGATGCTGTTGATAACATTTTAGAATTAAATGAATCAACTTTTCCTAAATTCACGTTGGCTAAAAATAAGGCCCGCTTTTTACGTATGGTTTCCTGGTACCGTCAAAAGGAAGAGTGGATTGAAGTGGCACCGGTAAGCGGCGTTACAAAGTTATTCAAGCAGCAATCTAAAGAACTTGAGGGCATCCGTGCCAGCAAAATGGATTATGAAATGGAACTTGAAACCGGAACATTGACTCCATCACAGAGATCTTATCGCCGAGATGAGTTAAAGATGTGTAAAGTTCAGGAAAAAATGGCTGTTCATTTGATTTCCAAACTTCAGGTTAAGATTAAATCCGGCCGAAGATAATTTTTTAAAAATTCAATATTTGCTTTGTTAGAGTAAATAAGCGCATAATTTTTTATGCGCTTATTTTTTTTGTTTTTATTCTTTTGTTCGATGACCTATGCAGACGAAATTTTAGCCGTTAAGCCGGTTCTGAATAAACTGGGTGATTCAACCTCCTTATCGCTCCTTGTAGCAGGAACTCTCTCGACGCTGGCGACGCAACCTTATGATGATCGAATACGCGACGACTGGAAAAATAATCAGCAGATGTCGAAGCCCAACTCTGAAGCCGGAAATATTTTAGGATCGGGAGTTGCCGGAGTGATGATCGTAGGGGGCCAATATTTTTTTGACTCTGAGGAAGACCACTACAAAAATCATGTGAGGGCCCTGATCTGGGAAACGGCCGCAGTATTTTTAATGAAATATTCTTTTGGTCGTCAAAGGCCGAACAGTTCAAACTATCAATCCTTTCCCTCAGGACATACAGCCACGTCCTTTGCGAGTGCGACGAGCCTTGCCTATTCTTACGGTTGGAAAGCAGCAGTCGTAGCTTATCCACTGGCAGCTTTTGTCGGAGCTTCACGGCTGGCCGACAATGCTCACTGGGCCAGTGATGTTGTAGCCGGAGCCTTTGTCGGAATTATCATGGCACGGGCAACGGTATCGGATGAGACAGTGCCCAATAGCGTAAATCAGGCTCGTTTGGTGCCTATCATAAGTCCAGAGTTCAATGGGCTGAATTATTCGTATTCGTTTTAAGCGTCTCCTTTTGAGAAAACGTCTGTATTTCTGTGTATAAAACTATTTTTTTATTTATTTTCAAAACTAGCCCTCATCTTTTTTAATTATCAAACCGATACATTCATTGTGAGTCATTTGATTCATTTAAATTTTCAAGAGGAGGCAATATGGCTCGATCATTTGTTTACATCGTTAGTGAAAACCCTGAAGTGGTGGAAAAAGTTAAAAAGTCATGTGAAGGTCAGGAAGTAAGTTTTTATACTTATGCTGGTCAACAATGGAGAGAAGGTTTAGATAATCCTTTTTTCAGATCACAACTTGTCAACGGTGTACCGGCCTTATCTACAGGCACAAATCCTTTAACTTCAACTGAGCCTAGCGGCAGTAATGTGGTTGCATTTCCGATGCAGCATCCAGAAGGCAAAGTTCAAAAAATGGAAGACCTCGAGGCGAAGGCCATTGAGTCTGCTATTAACCAGTACAAAGGTAACTTAACTGAAGCGGCTAAAGCTTTGGGTATTGGACGCGCAACACTCTATAGAAAAGTTAAGCAATATCACATCGACCCCTCCCAGGCTCGACGACGCAAAATGGCAGCTTAAACGCGCTGCTATTTTCAGTTGGAAAGATAAGGCTCGACTTAGATCGGGCCGTATTCTTTTTATCGATTCAACGACTCGTTTTTAACAATAAGGTGAGGTAAAATTTTTATATGAATCAAAAAAAATTAATAATTATTACTTTGATTGTAGTTGTAGCGGGTGCTGTTTCAATAAACGAATTTATTATCCGCAGTTCAGCAAAAGAACAAGACCGCGAAGTGGCCAGTTTCGGCGAGAGATTTGAACCTGAGCAGATTAAGTGGGAGCAGGAATTAGCCAAAACCATTTCCAAAGAAACCGGTAAAACTTTAATCGGCGCAAAACCCAGTTTAAATGAGAAGTTTTTATTTGAAGTGCTGGAAGGAAAGTACGAAGCCAGCGTGGTTAACGGAAAATTACTTAAAATCAGCCTTCTTTCCAACCAAACGGCTCTGGAGCTGAACACCGAAAATTTAATTAAAAAGCATTCTTCTGTTTTTAAAGATGCCAGCTCTTTTGAAATATCCAAATCAGATGGCGCAACTGAAAATCTGATCCTGAAAAACACCGAAGGAAAATCCATCGGCACCGTCCTAATTCTGAGAGACGACCAAGGTCGCGTACTCAATATCGAAATCCAGTAATTTTTTAGCAAAAACATTTTGGTGTCGGAATTTTTATGCCGATAAAGTACTATGGTATATCAAGATATTTCCGATTCATTCCAACCGGGCAACTCAAGTCAGAAAAAATCCACGGCCCATTTGATGGACCGATTCTTTTCATTTTTAATTGATTATCTGGTTATATCGCCATTTGTGCTTTTTTTGCTGTATTCAACTTTTCATAATGGTTTCGAATTTTGGAAGCTTGATCCTGATGCACCGGAAAGCAATGTCTTCATCCTGATTCTGGCGTTCAGCTATATTCTTTTTTTCAGTTTGATTCAGAGCCTGTTCATCGCCTTCTGGAAAGCAACACCCGGTCAGTATTTTTTAAAAATCCGAATTGAATTTCATGAGTCAGATGACCTCATTTTTTTCAGGGCCCTGTTTCGGCAGATGGCTTTTTGGTTCAGCTTTTTATTTTTTGGAATACCTTTTCTATCGATGATGACAAATAAAGCGCGCCGGACATTTTATGATCGGGTGGGTGATGTTTCAATTATCAGCAAAAAACACGAAAAGGATTTTTT
>JAYTFA010000193.1:0-3476 GCA_043734765.1 Pseudobdellovibrio sp.
GGTGCTTCAAAGATAAATTTTGTTATAAATAATTCGCGGTACCGCACCGGAATAATAAATCTTAAGTAACTGAGTGGATAGGCGATAACTATAGAAAGCGCAATGCCCGCTAAAACGCGTAGAATGCTGATCGCCGAATTCAATCCTATATCAATTACGCTACTCAACATACTTATTCGTTACAAAATCCCTCATATTGATTTTCTTGCCGCTCTTCATGGTCGCAAAATCTGCGGCTTCCTGCAATAATTTAAAATCATCCTCACTGATAAGTGTGGAAATTTTTTCTGACGTTAAATTGGGTTCAACTGAAGCCGCAAGTTTTAAAGCCTGTGACGTGAAGTTCGAATTCACTTCCTTGGCGTAAAGTTCGTCAATAGCTTTAGTGTTCTTTTTGTAATAAGAATAAGCGTCTTTTACTGACTGCATTATTCTTTTCGCGGTTAATTTATCATCAGCGATTAGTTTTTTATTTAGCAGCACCAGCGCCACCACTTTGCCTGAATGAATCGAACGAACTTTGTTCTCAGTTTCAAGTACTGCCGGAATTGGATCAAAGCCGGATAAAGCGTCGAAATCGCCCCAGGTTTTTTCGCCCACTGACTTTTGGACAAGGGGAGATTGCTCGGTCATTGCAAGATTCAATACCTTAACATCTGCCTTTGGATCTAGCCCTGCTTCAATCAGCCCGCCGACCAGAATTCTTTCAGCTGCGGCACCAATCGGAACGCCAACGGTTTTCTTTTTGAGATCCTTCAGGGTTTTAATGTCTGAGTTAAGCGGAACATAAGTCGACGTACGATTATACATTAATCGCCCTATTCCCACCCATTGATCCGACTTCGAAAACAACAAAGCTGCGGGCTGATCTGCGGTCAATATCATATCAATTTCATTAGCCACTGCGAGTTCGTTTAATTCAGGCCCGCTATTGGCGCCAATGAAAGCAACGTTATTAATTTTATTTTTTTTTAGGATATCGGTGCTCTTCAAAACGATAACCAGTTGACCCTGAGTTGCCCAAGGCTTCTGCCATCCAATTCTGATTTTTTCAGCCGCCGCAGCCTGGGCGGCATTAAGAGTTAAAAATAACGAAAAAGCACCGAGAACGTGGTTTATTTTTTTCATAGAATTAAGCATGTCCAACTGCAAATACCCTGTCAATATTTATAACTGAACCAGTAAGGTAATAAATATCATCAACTGCCGCCTCTCAGTTGATTTTATAATTTTAGCACCAGGCGCGCCTTCGGAAATATCAGCCGGCTCTGCTCAATCTCAACTTCGGAGGATTCACGGCCGACTGTGATTTCAGATAAAGGACCTGCGCAGCGCACTTCAAAAATCTTTTTAAAAGGAGCTAAGAGTGAATTATCGCTGGTCGGATACTTGAAATTAACATCGTAATGAAGATTTTTTCGATTATACCCGATCGAACTGGCTATCTTGACAATTTTAGAGGTCGCGCCGCATTTAACCTCAATGTAAGGCGATATTCAAGATTCGGTCCATGTGGGATTAATCCACTTAGTGTTCTGCGACAAAGGTAGCCCAACAACAATAACTTCGAATTTATTAACTCCCGGGTTTTCAGATTTTATATTCACGATTGCGGCCGTATCACAGTAGTAGTTCTGATTCGGACACTCATTCCATTTAAACAGGTACTGTTCAGCAGAAATTTTCTTTATACCCTTTGCTTCCGTGAAGTCGCGTAATAACTTTTCTTCGGTTAAAGCATTGTAGCCCCAACCGACATTGTGAAAATTGGGCGTAAACAAAGACTTATTAATAACATAGTAGGGAGCATAAAAAAATTTGAGATCATTTTTATGCTCACCGATAATAATATTGCCGGAAAGCAGCCCGTCTCTCACATCTTCGGCTATGGGCTGTTCCAGGATCCAATTCAGTGTGCTAAGTGTTTTCGATTTATCGATTCCGATAAAGTATCCATCAGGAATTTTACCCCTTATTTCGGGTTTTCTGGTTTCAATATCTTTATAAATGGAACGGAAAGACTGCTCTCTGTAGATATTTATGAAGTATATACGCTCGACAGCCTCAACATACGTCCAGCCCGTTTGTTTCTGAATTTCCGGCAAAATTTCCATCCAGATCCAATAGCGCGGAGAATTAACTTCCTGATGTATAAGAGCAGAGTAGCCCCATTGCAGAAAGTTTCCGGTAATGGCAAGGGATCCTGTCAACACGAAGCTCAAAATAATCCGTGAATTGTTTTTTTGAGCCCGCTTTATATAAAAAAAAGAAACAAACAGAATCAGACCAAAACCAAAGATATGTTGTTCGTAACTGCCGAGTTTATATTCCCTTAGAATGAAAATGCCAGCGAGAGACAGAATGAACGCCGCTAAACTCAATGCATTATATAATTTCAGGGCTGCCAGGGAATTTAAAATTTTTCTCCACAATACGGCTACAAGAAAAATCGAGCTTAGGGCCAGCGGAGCGCCGTATCTTGAACCCTGAGGAACGAAAAA
Source organism: Pseudobdellovibrio sp. (assembly GCA_043734765.1). Lineage (GTDB taxonomy): Bacteria > Bdellovibrionota > Bdellovibrionia > Bdellovibrionales > Bdellovibrionaceae > Pseudobdellovibrio. The sequence continues at coordinate 2,502 of JAYTFA010000193.1, forward strand.
ATAAAACGAAAATGGCAGGAATGTCAGTAATAGACAAACACCAAGAACTTTGGAAATAACCGCGTAATTCACGTTTGACTGAATCAATTCGGAGCTTTTTTCAGCGTCTTTTATGATCCGATCCGTAAATACCAAAACCAACAAAATTAAAACGGGAGCCACTGTGAAAATTTTCATCAAGGCCAACTTCAAAAACTCTGTAATTGATACATCCCAAGTTGTTTTAAAATGATCAAACAGAGAGGGCAATGAATTTGAAATAACCCCATCGTATGGATTTTCCTGTCCGATCTCGATACCCAGTTTTTTGAGTCCGATCCAAACAAAAAAGGGCGTTAACGTCAGCAAGAATGCAGCTAAGCCAAGATAGAAATTCCTACGACTAAACGACGGCAGTCCGAACTTTTTCGCGAAAACCCTTAGGATTATAAAAGCAAATATATAAACCAGACTCGAATAATGAATTTGAATCGCCAACCCCAAAGATAAACAGGCCAGAATAAATGACCGACCTCTTTTGCTTTCGTCGTCATCCGTAAAGGCCTTAAGCAAAAATATATTGATAAGAACTATAAACAAAGGTGAAAAACTCGGGTTCAGAAACTTACTGATTAAAAACTGCACCGGAAAAAGCATTGAGTATAAAATCAGCCAGAGAAATGCCGTCAGCGTGTCGAATCGGGAACGGAAAAAATACCAGCCAGCAACGCCCCCGAGGGCCATCAGGATACACATCCAGTAATAACCGCCGATAAATCCCAGGCCCAACAAAAAAGGTGGAGTTAACAGAAAATAAAAAAACGGTCCGGGCAGATTCCCACCGCCAGTTATTTCGGGTCCGAAAAATATGAAATACCCTTTTGTCAGTGCCCGCGCACGCTCAAGATCACGTTCGAGAAAAACCGTGGTTATAACCCAATTTAATTTTTCCCATGAGTACTGAAGCACAAGAGCCAAAAATAAAATTCCGAGGAA
>JAYTFA010000194.1:0-4133 GCA_043734765.1 Pseudobdellovibrio sp.
CCAGATTTTAAAAATATTTAAACGCACCAATGGCCCCCATTAGTTTTTTTGGTTCGTCAATTTAACATGACTGTCGGAAAATTTCTGATTATTAGCCCAAAGGGAAAATATTACGCTGGACTGTCGAAAGTTTAAACACCGATTCTCGTTAAAAAATCGGACTTGGCTATGAGTTTTCCGCCGAAACTCTCGCACACGGAGGTAACCATCTGAATGTCGATCCAGGAGTGACCTATACCCTTAAGATGTTGAATCAATTCAAATAAAGCTAGTTTGGAAGTGTTATCTTCCTTATGAAACATACTTTCGCAGCTGAAATACTTTTGCGATTGTACACCGTAAATTCCTGCAACCAGGTGCTCATCACGCATGACTTCCAGTGAAAAAGCGTGCCCGGTCTGGTGAAGCTCAAGATAGTTTTTTTCGATTTCCCTGTTGATCCATGTGCCTTTTTGCCCGAGACGTTTCTGAGTTTTGCAGTTTTTAACAACCTCTTGAAATCTTTGATTCATGGTGACGGTATATAGGGAATGATTTTTTTTCAGCCATTTACGAAAACTTCTTGGCACCTTTAGCTCTACAAAGTCTATAACTCCCCGTTCATCCGGACAAAACCATAAAAGCGGATACCCCTCGTGAGGCCACGGAAAAATACCGTGATCGTAAGCATAAATAAGCAAATCGGGTTTCAATCTGCCACCGGCCGCAATAACCCCCTCGAGTGTATCCACGTGAGGGTTGGAAAAAATATGTATTAATTCTTTTTCCGTTTCATTTTCGACAGACATCGCACAATCCACAGGGTTCGATTTTTTTGTAATCAAAATAATTGTAAACCTGAAGGAGTCGGCATTCCTGGTCATTTTGAATGAACCGAAGAAGCAATAATAACTTTTTCTGGTGTTCTTTTTTTAGCAAATTCTGGTCTTCCAGTTTAAAATCTTCATCTGTGGGTTCTCGGAGCGCTTGAAAACCGAAGGGAGACTCCACTTCCTCTAAACAACCCCAGCGATTTAAAATGGAAACCGCTGCATTAACCCTGAAATCTTTTTTATTTTTAAAAACCATTTGCTCGCGCAAAAAGTCAAAACCCTGAATAGAAACCACGCTGATCCGCGCTTGAATTAAATCATACACTTTTTCAATAAAATTTTTATCGGGATAGGCCCAGTTTAAAAATTGCATTTGAATAGTTAAGTCATCTTCAGAGTACAGAAAATAGCCTGCGGCTTCGATTCCGTCTCGCCCCGCACGCCCAACTTCCTGGAAATAAGCCTCTACCGTAGAAGGAATTTCATAATGAGTTACAAACCGGATGTTGGGCTTATCGATCCCGAGCCCGAACGCCGGAGTGGCCAGAATCAATTTGGATTTGTCTTTCAGAAATTCACTTAGATTTCTTCGTCTGATGTCGGAAGGGAGATCACCGTGATATTTCAGATGCGGAATTTTGCGGGCATACAAAAAACGACTCAGTGATTCGAGAGTCTGAATTAATGAAAAATAAATAATGCCCGAATCATTTTTGTTCTTTTCCAGCAGTTCCAGAATTTTTTCATTTTTTTCAACTTCTGTGTAGCAGTCAAAAAAATTAAGCGATAAATTCGGCCGTTCTAAACCGCCTAAAATCAATTGGCTTGATAAATCGAGCTTGAATTGAGATGCAATATCCTGCTGCACCTCTGCAGTGGCTGTGGCGGTTAAGGCCAACAGCGGCGGCTGCCCCAGTCTTTCACGATAATTCTGCAGCTTTGCATAGTCCGGTCTGAAATCATGGCCCCAAAGGGAAATACAATGAGCTTCATCGACAACGAAGAGTTTAATTTTTCTTTTTTCCAGCGACTTCCAGAACTCGGCCTTTTGAAATCTTTCAGGCGCTACAAAAATAAGTTTAAATTTTCCGTTTTCAATTTGCTGCATCCGGTTTTGCTTTTGATCCAGGCTTAAAGACGAATTGATATAAGTGGCCTCGACATTAAATTCATTGGCTTTGTTGGATTGATCCTGCATCAGGGCAATCAGCGGGGAAACCACCAAAACCAATTCATTTTCTTCGGCTAAAGACGCAACAAACTGGTAGGTCAGGGATTTTCCGGCTCCCGTTGGCATCAACGCCAATGTTGATTTTTTTGCCAGCGCGCGCTCAATAATTTCCTGCTGCGGAAATCTGAAGGCAGGATAAGAAAACTGCTCTGTTAAGTGAGAAAGAAAATCCATTTTTATCATGTTTAAACTTAACAAATTAGCGAGTTCAAAGCAAAACTAATTAGACGTTAAAACACCTTTTTGCACTTTGTAACCGCGCGCCGGAGCTGTTACAAATTCTCCTGCAGAATTTGTAACCCGAACCAAACCATCCGTATTAGGATCGTAATTAATTTTTTTGTCGGCAGGAGTATAGCATTGGCTCTGTAGTTCTTTTGATGCGTCAAAATCTTTTAACATTTTATTTCTTCTGAAAATTAATTTCTCGGTAACTAATACCACTTCAGCCGAGCTCATCCCCGAGGCCACAAGCGCCTGTTTAATGTTCTCTTTTGGTAACCGACAGATTTTCTGAAGCATCCACTGAGCATCTGACAGGTTTAAATTTTCAAACGTTTTATTGGTTTCTATGTTCATCAACCCGGACAATTCAATGCGATCTTTTCCCTGAGTCTCATCTGAATTATTTTTGTAAACCTGACTGACTTCCCAGACCATGTCATTGGCTTCGGATGAGGTGATTTTGCTTAAGCCGAAAGTGGCTTTGCCCAAACCTGAACCTGCATCAGCAAAACCCATTCTTATCTTTGCATTTTTTGTCTTAGGATTTTCGATATAAACCGCAAGATTGTCTTTACGTACGTCAAAATTTCCGACCCAGGCACTTAAAACCATTAAAGCCCTTACTTCCTTAAATTGCCCGTAATTTAACTCATCGGCCTGCCACGGGCCAAGCTCGACTGAATTGTCTGAGTCTTTCAAAGTCAATGTGGCCGGTCCGAATACAACAGATTCAATATCTTTTTCAAATTCAGAATTGAATTCACCTGAAGCATCATTTAAAAGTTTCGCTTTGGTGTCTGTAACCGACATTTCAGATTTATCCTTCATAATAAATTTTCGGATATTACCGAAGGGATCATGTTTTTGCTGATTTCCGGCTTCGAAAACTTTTTGACCGACTAATTTTATCTTTCTTGTGAGAACGGCTCGTTGGTTGAATTCAGTAAAAATTCTGCGGTCGTATTTAATATGAAGTCCTTCACTGTAATTGATTGTGGGCACTTTATATCCGAGGCTAGAGTAAATGCGGCTGTTAAAGGGCCCCGAGTAGGTTTCGTTACCGAATTTAATTTTAAAACCCGTGTCGCCGCATTTTATCTGAAAACCGGCATGCACGCCGTAACCTGTTTTTGCTTTGGAATACACACAATTTCCGGATTCAAATGCGACGCCTTTGTAAGAGTACAGATTAGGGATCTGAGCCTCGCCTTCTTCAGATACAAATTCTCTGGAAATTTCCGGGGCTGATTCCTGGGTTGCAAAAGGGTTATCAGCCTGCACCTTAGGATGGGACTCAAGCTTCAATAAAGTGATCGGCAAAAGTAGAATTTCATATTCATCTTTTTGCGGCTTCGTGTATTTTTGATAGAAAGCCCGGGCAATCTGAGTGATTTGATAATAATTGATATCTCTGTTTTCAGGCTTAGAGTCCACTTCTGAAATCAAAGCCAGTATTTTTTTCGAACCTAAGTACAAACCCTTGTCGCTCACATCAAATGAATTGTAGGGTTTCTGTTGGTTTTCGCCTTCAACAAACTGCTTTGTTTTAGACAACGCCTGTTCATCATTTTTTTTAGATTTTATTTCCGCTACATGGCTCACAAACTGCTCCGCCGAATTTTTCAGATCTGTTAATTGCGTGTTCAGATCAAATTCTTTCATTTGGACCGATTCGTTTTCCAACGTAGAGGCATCAAAATAATAAATTCTGTTGTTTTTTGCGGCCGAGCTCACTTCTCTTTTTACCGTCAGAAATGAACACGAAGTCACAGCCATAAAGAGCACAAATAAATAATTTTTTTTCATGTAATATTTATCGGTTTTCGGCATAAATTAGTTGACCCCAGCTGAACAAGAACTGGACT
>JAYTFA010000195.1:0-3431 GCA_043734765.1 Pseudobdellovibrio sp.
TTGGTGGACCTGACAGGGATTGAACCTGCGACCTGAAACATGCCATGCTCCCGCTCTCCCAGCTGAGCTACAGGCCCACATTAACTAAATACTAAAACAAATAGGCATCCAAAGAATATGCACCTGGTCCGATAAGAATCAAAGCAAATAAAATCGCCGCTAGATTTATGGTGTATTCATTTCCGGGGGGAGTATTAGTTGTAAGGTAGCCGCCGCCCTTGTGTCCTATCAAACTGGCGATCAACATTGTCATCATACACAAAAAAGCCCCTCCCCTGGTAAATAAGCCCAATGTTACCAATAGTCCGCCACTGATCTCGCTGAGCATGGCTATTCGAGCCTGCACTGCAGCCATGGGAACTCCCAGACTTTTAAGCCATCCTTCAAATCCTGCCATGTTTCCTGTGCCCACAATTCCTAATTTACCTAAACCATGAACCACCATACAAACGCCGACAAATAATCGAATTATTAATGAAGCGATATCAATTAACTCCGGAGTAGTCTGAAATAAAAATGCGTGTGTATTCATACTTTTAGACTTTCATGTTGTTGCGAAATTGGCAAGTGACGTACGTAAATTCCACGGCATTTAAATTGCTTGAATTGCTTAATAGCTAAGTAGGGGTCCTATGGATAATTCCAAAATGAAAATTACTTCTGTCAATCCAACCACAGGCAATATCCTTAAGATTTACGATGAGCTCACCTCATGGGATGTAAGTTCAAAAATTGAGGAAGCTTTTAAGGCGTCAAAATTGTGGAAAAGCAAAGCTTTTTCTCAACGATCCGCCCTAATGATGAAAGCGGGACAAGTTCTCAATACACAAAAAGAAAGCTTAGCAACTCTGATGGCCGTTGAAATGGGCAAACCGCTAAAGCAGGGCTTAGCTGAGGTAGAAAAATGCATGTCGGTTTGTAAATACTATGCCGAGCAAGCTGAGCTTTTGTTGGCTAACGATGTTATAAAAACAGAAGCGCAAAAATCCTACGTAGCGTTTGAGCCGCTGGGTGTAGTTTTAGCTGTTATGCCTTGGAATTTTCCGCTGTGGCAAGTTTTCAGATTTGCCGCGCCAACCTTAATGGCTGGTAATGTCGGATTGCTGAAACACGCATCTAATGTTCCTGGCTGTGCCCTGGCCATTTCAGATATTTTTCGCGAGGCGGGATTTCCTATCGGAGTTTTTACGACTTTACTCATCTCCAACAAACAAGTTCAATCTGTTATCGAAAATCCCATGGTCAGCGCGATTACTTTAACCGGCAGCACGGTTGCGGGCGAAGCTGTTGCATCACAGGCTGGCCGGGTCTTAAAAAAAACTGTGCTTGAGCTCGGCGGTTCGGATGCTTATCTTGTATTAGAAGACGCCGACCTCGATCTGGCGGCATCAGCCTGTGTTGATTCCCGCCTGATAAACAGCGGACAAAGCTGCATTGCTGCTAAAAGATTTATCGTTGTTGATACAATACTTGAACCCTTCACCGAAAAATTTGTAGCGCTTATGAAATCAAAGAAAACGGGCGACCCCTTAATAGAGCAAAATCATGTCGGACCTCAGGCGCGTCGTGATCTGCGAGACCAGTTGCACAAGCAGGTTCTTGCATCTGTCAAACAGGGCGCAAGCTTAATTCTCGGGGGGCAAACACCACCTGAAGATAAAAGTTCATTTTACCCTCCAACTGTACTTTCTAATGTTAAACCCGGCATGACTGCTTTTGAAGAAGAAATTTTTGGCCCCGTCGCCGCGATAGTTTCTGCAACTGACGAAAATGAAGCAGTCCGGATGGCCAACTCCAGCATTTACGGATTAGGCTCTGCGATTTTCAGTCGAGACATTGAGCGTGCTGAAAATATAGCGAGCCGACTCCAGGCGGGCTCTTCCTTTGTTAACAGTTTAGTTTTTTCCGATCCTAGATTACCTTTTGGCGGCATAAAAAACTCCGGCTACGGTCGCGAGTTGGGCAGTTATGGAATTAAGGAATTTGTAAACGTCAAAACCGTTTATATAAAATAATTACTAAACTGATAAGGATCGCCAATCAGTTTTATTGTGCTCCAAAAATTTAATTCGCTGCTGTAAACCTAAATAATCGATCCAAGGATCTTTCCGTTTTTTTATAAGTTTGATAACATCCGGGTAAACGAATGAATCTGGAACCAACGAGGTCTTTAAATCTTTCCAGGCTATCGGCAGTGCTATATTGGGCTGCTCGTGAGCCCGTAATGAATACGGAATTACAGCGGTGGCGCCGTAACCATTACGAAGATAATCAAGAAAAATACGGCCTTCTCGTTTTGATTTGCTCATATTTGTCGTGTAATGTTGCGGTTCCTTTTCAACTAAAATTTGCATCAGGCTTTTTGAAAAAATCTTGATTGCATCCCAGGAATAAAGAGGCGAAATCGGAACTTGCACATGCAGGCCTTTTCCTCCTGTCACCTTAACAAAGGATCGCAAACCGAGGCGAGCTAGCATTTCACGGATTTCCAGAGCGGTGTCTACCACGCGTCCCCAAAGCTTTTTACTTTCAGGGTCCAAATCGAAAATGATCTGATCGGGCCTGCCAACATTCGTAAATGTACTTCCCCAGCCGTGAATTTCTATTGTGCCTGCCTGAGCCAACCGTATTATATCAGCCGGTGATTCAAGGCTGAGGGCGGTGTCTCTTTTGTCCTTGTAATGTACTGATTTACTGCTAATTCCGACGAGATTACGCCCTTCTGAATGTTTTTGAAAATAGCACTCTGCTGCTGTGGTTTTCTGGCAGCGCAAAATCGAAATCGGACGGTCCGCAACAAAAGGAAACATTAATTCTGAAACAGTTTTATAATATTCTATAACATCATTTTTAACTATGCCGTGCTTTGGATAAACAATTCGGTCGGGGTTGGTAATAACAATGTCACTTATCCATTTATCGTCGAATTTTCCGCTTCGATTTTTTTCAACCATATCAATAAATATCTCCTTGGCTTTTTTATCTTCTCTAAGACCCTGAAATGAGGCATGTCGCAAAATCTGATCGGATGTCCACGACTTAAACTCTACTTCTGCAACCATACTGGGTTTAAGCCAATGCACAGCTCTTCCGGTTGGGCTATTAATGGTAAACGGTGATTCATCTTGTTCAAGGTCATTAAATTTTTTTAAAATTTCGGCAAGAGTGCTGTTACTGAAACCAGTTCCCACCCGCCCGACGTATCGCAGATTTTTTCCATTATTTTCGTATGCACCTAGCAGCAATGCCCCGAACAACCGATGATCTGCCCCGGACGAAGTATAGCCACCTATAACAAATTCCTGACGGAGCGAACATTTGGTTTTTTTCCAGATGCCACTTCGACCTGAAATATAGGATGAATCTGCACTTTTAGAAACCACTCCCTCTAGCTTGAGTCTGCAGCTTTCTTTAAACATCTGTTCGCCGCG
>JAYTFA010000196.1:0-2309 GCA_043734765.1 Pseudobdellovibrio sp.
GATTATGCTCGGCGTGATCTTTTTGGAGTATTTTTACAGTCTTTATTATCAAAAAAAAGCAATGCCGTTAAAATCAGTCATTATGAATCTAATCTCCGAAAAACTTAGAAAAATCGCCGTGGCTTATTTTTTGGTTCAATCCATTCCGTTGCTTTTGGGGTATGTTAATAATTCCGGACTTCGGTTAATAGATATTCCCTGTTTAGACTCCCCGTTCTATTTTTCGTTTTTATTAATAGTGGCTCTGGTTGTATCGGAGTTTTACTGGTACTGGATTCACTATTGTAATCACAGATTCAATTTCCTATGGGCGATACATGAGTTTCACCATTCCAGTATTTACTTTAACTATTCTGTCGCGGCTAGAACTCCTGTCATATTTTTTGCTGAAGGGCTTTTAGGAATTTATTTTCTGGCATTTTTAGGGTTTCCCCAAGAAATCGTGTCAACGCTATCTTTATTTACAATTGTGTATGTTTTTTTAACTCATTCCGACCATTCTCCGGAAATGCCTGCTCTTTCAAAGGTATTTATTACGCCATATGATCACAGTAAACATCACGAAAGTGACTTTCAAAAACAACACAGTAATTATGGTCAGATACTTTCAATTTATGATCATCTCTTCAAAACCTATAATCGGGATAAAAAAACTTATCTATACGGATGTCTAGCCGATTACAAAGCTGAAAGTGTATTTGAGGCCCAGTTTCTGCCCCTGTTCCGTTACATTAAAAAGGTTTTATTCGAGGCTAAGCCTTTTTAATGCTTTTTCCAGCCAGACCGCATTTGTTTGAATAACTTTAAGTATCACTTCACCTTTTTTAAGGCGTACAAAGTGGCCAGCCTCAACCAAGACCGGAGCAAGTGCGGGCGCTCCATCATTCAGAAGATCAAAGCTGACTTTCCCTGTGAGAGCACAAAGCACGGTGTCGCCGGTGACGGTTTCAAATTCTGTCAGAAAATCGGTTCCTCGAACGCCGGCTACCGTGGTGGCTGTTCGCACTTCATATTTCTCATTTTTTTGACTGTATTTTTGCTCTAATGAATGACGGGCCGATCCCTTTTCAAGAGCCATTAATACCTGTTTGTTATCTTTTGTGGTTTTATATTCCGTTATGGTCAGCTTTGTTTTTTCGGCTAAAACTAGAACATTGCGGTCGTTCATAACAACTTTTAGGTAAGCATTGGCCTGAGTTTCAATTTGATCTCCTTCGGAAATCCGACTTCCGATTTTAATTTTTTGACCTTTGGAATTATGGATGATCTCGGCTTGCCCCCGAGAAATCAGGACAGTCCCGATTTCTTTGGCCAATAGTGTTTGTGAATTAAAAATAAAGCCGCAGAGCACTAAAACTATTTTTTTCATGATTAATCCTAACGGGGTTTTTAAATCTCATCAATCTACTGTTTAAAGCCGACTGGCCCATGGTCTTGCGGTCTAAGTGCTGAACAAATAATTTAATCTCAGTAGCAATTTGCATCCATTATGGTTGGCGCGTAAGTTGCTTGGACAGTCTCGGTAATAAAAAATACACATTTTGGGGAGAAGAATAAATGAAAGCTTTGAAGACAATAAATATTGCGTTGGCCGGCTCGCTGCTGCTGACTAGTTTTGATGCATTTGCAGGCGTGGTTTCATCGGCAGCCGATTGGACACTTTCTGAATCCGGCGACCAGTGCCTCATCTCTACTAATAATAATACATTCGGAGACGACAACAATCCATTCCCTAACCAGTCCAATATTAACTTCTCTATAATTAAATATAAAAATAAGCCCGATATGCCCGTTGAACTGATGGTTCAATTTGTCAGCAATAACAACAGCAGCAAATCCGCAACTGTTTCTGTTTCAGGAACTACCCTTGCCTTACCTGATTTAGACGGAAGAAAATCCAATTTCTGGGCTATACCTAAAAATCTTTCTAACCTGATTCAACAGATTAAAGGTGGCCGTGATATTACGGTAAAAGGCGTAGGCGGAAGAAGATCAGAAGATCTCAAACTTTCGACCCGAGGTTTTAACGACATGTTAAAAGCTATGGAAAGCCGATGTAATTCAGGCACAAGTTTAGTTAATGCTGAATTCGAAAGTGTTTTCTTGGCCAATGTTGCTGACTCTATCGATCCAACACGAATTGACTCAACAAAAACGCAACAGTTGCGAAGCATTTATTACGCAGCTTATAAAGCGGCATTTAATGTTTCAAACGCAAGCGTTGATCTTGCTAAGTTACTAGCAAAATATCAGCCTTACATTGATGAATTGGCTTTAAACCGTTCACAAGCAAAACAAATAGAAGAAAC
>JAYTFA010000197.1:0-5081 GCA_043734765.1 Pseudobdellovibrio sp.
GGCCCAATCAATGGGTGGAGAGTCGGATTGCAACGTCTTAAGCACCATCACAGCCTTTGGAGGAAGGAAATGCTCACCATACATCGAAAGCATCTGGCCCGCCTTCATAAGGCTTCCCTTAAGCTCACCGAATTCTTTAGTAATAGAGAGAGCCTGCGAGTTGATAAAATCTTCCAGAGGGAAGTTCATTAACTTTGCCGAAGCATAACCGAAACCGGCATTTAAGCCCAATTTAGCCATGCTGAGACTTCGGGAAAAAACTGAACTTTTAATTTGCGAGAGTTTTTTATTTTTTGGCATTTATTGAAATTAAATATAACATGGGTTAGGTTTTTTATAAATAAATACTTAATTTCTGAAGGTACGTAAAATCATGAAAATACTTATGACAGGCGCAACAGGTTTGGTGGGATCAAGTTTGGGTGAAAAACTGACAGATCTCGGTCATTCAATTGTGGTTGTAACGCGTAATAGTGTTAAAGCCAGAGAGCAACTCACATTTTCAGCCGACATCATAATCTGTGATTTAAACAATATCCCGTTAAGTCCGGAAAATTTTAATGGGATTGACGCCATTGTCAATTTGGTCGGAGAAAGTATTGATGGGCGCTGGTCACGAAAAAAGAAAAACGAAATATTAAATTCGAGGGTAAGCTCCTCTAAAAATTTATTAAAAAATTGTCCCTCTTCAGTTAAAACAATCATTACGGCCTCCGCTCAGGGCATTTACGGAGATCGTGGAAATGAAGAGCTCAACGAGCAATCAAAAGAAGGTGAAGGATTTTTGTCTGACGTCTGCAGAGACTGGGAAGCCGAATTCAAAAATCGGCAGCAGCGAGTTGTTATACTGAGGCTCGGTATTGTTCTGACCAAAAAAGGCGGAATGTTAAAAAAAATATCCGCGTTGTTTCAGAAAAATCTCGGCGCAATTCTGGGAACCGGAAATCAGTGGATGAGTTATATCAGTTTAAATGATCTGGTGAATGTATTTACGAATGCGCTGACCAACGAAAAATACACCGGAGTGATCAATGCCGCCAATAATAATCCGGTTACAAATGCTGTTTTTACGAATGCGCTCAGTAAACAACTGAACGTACGGCAGTTGCCAAGGGTTCCTTCATTTGTGTTGAAGATTGTTTTGGGCGAAATGTCACATTTGGTTTTGGACTCCACGAGAGTTAATCCACAGAGGTTGAATGAACTGGGTTTTCATTTTAATGATAATAATCTCGATAAAATTTTAACTGAAGAGCTGAGCTTGATGCGGGATCACTACTCACTGTTTTATTCAGAACAGTTTGTTCCCTTCGAAATTGAAAAAGTTTTTATGTTTTTCGGCGATCATCTGAATCTCGAAAAGATAACCCCGGACATTTTGCATTTTCGTACTGATTTTATTTCGACTCCGATCATCGCGAAAGACACCATCATTCAATACCGACTGAAAATCCGGGGATTTCCTGTTAAGTGGACCACGCTTATCAAATCGTGGGATTGCCCGGATGAATTTATTGATATGCAAATCAAGGGGCCCTACAACTTCTGGAAACATAAACATAAATTTAGAAAAGTGAAAAACGGAACTCTAATGATTGATGAAGTGCAGTACAAAGTGCCGATGGGAAAATTAGGTAAATTAGTTGCGGGAAATTTTGTTGAGAATGATGTTTCACAGATATTTGCCCATCGTCGCGAGGTCATTGCCAAGTATAATTTTGATTTACACCGGGTTATATGAAAAAGAAATATGGAATTCACTGGTTCCGGCGTGATCTGAGAATTGCCGGAAATGATAACTTAAAACAAAACTGGAAGCAGTGCGATCGAAATGTATTGGGCATTTTTTTCTTTGATGCGAAGTTTTTAAGCCGAAGCGATTTTTCACATAATCGATTCGCTTTTTTCATTAAAACACTCAAGGAGCTTAAAAAAGAACTGCAGGCTCAGGGCGGCGATTTGCTGATTGTGGGTGAGCAGGCTGAGAAAGCCTTTCCCCAGATTTTTGAATACTTGAATAAAAATAATCTTGAACTTCCGGAACTGATAACCTATGGAGCTGATTATGAGCCTTTTGCTCGTCAACGCGATTCCGAAGTCAAAAAAATGCTTGAGTCTTATGGAGTAAAAACCCACTCCGGACGCGACCATTTGATAATCGAACCTACTGAGATATTAAAAGATGATAAAAGCTTTTATCAGATCTATACGCCTTACTACCGAAGATGGTTTGAAAAATTAACAACACCTGAAGTGAGAAGCAGATTAAAATCCGTGGAAAATACCGAGGCTTACTATCAAAGACTAAAAGCCGGTGATATTGAAAAAATATTTAATCTGAAATGGAGCGATTTTAAAAACTTTCCATACCCTGATCAGCTTGATTTTTATGAAAACGAGAATGCTAAATCCGTCACTATAAAAATTCCAGATGCAGGTTTTAAAGTAGCCTATGAGAGATTGATCGAATTTCAAGATAAAGCAGATGTTTACGCTGATCAGAGAAATTTTCCATCATTAGACGCCACCTCTCAGATGTCCATCTATCAGAAAAACGGATCTTTTGTTTCTGCCCAGATAATTACCTCCTTAAAATTATCTGATAGCTCGTCTCAATATCTTAAAGAAATTGCCTGGCGTGAATTTTATTACGCGATCATGTTTCATAAACCTGAATCTGAAAAATCCGCATTTTTGGCTCAATATAAAAATTTGAAATGGGAAAACAATAAAGAGTGGTTTCAAAGATGGTGTGCGGGCCAGACCGGTTTTCCGATTGTTGACGCCGGCATGAGACAACTGAACACAACGGGGTGGATGCACAATCGAGTACGGATGATCGTCGCTTCTTTTTTAACGAAGGATTTGCTGATTGACTGGCGTTGGGGCGAAAACTATTTCATGAAAATGCTTTTAGACGGGGATTTGGCTCCCAACAACGGCGGCTGGCAGTGGGCGGCTTCTACCGGTTGTGACGCTCAACCGTACTTTCGTATATTTAATCCCTGGCTTCAGGCCGCTAAGTTTGACGGCGATTGCGATTACATAAAAAAATATGTGCCTGAACTTAAGAACATTTCTGCGAAAGCTATTCATACTCCGGACGGGGATCGCGGACCTTTGTATCCGAAGCCCATGATTGATCATACTGTGCAAAAGCATAAAGCTTTAAATTTATTTCAAAATATTTCGGTGAAATCGGCTGGCAGTGGCCCAGTTAAATAATGCCTTTGAATGTTGCGCTAACCTAAAGGCCACACCGGTGGCACCTTCTGGCTTTAGATAAACTGAATCGGCTCTGATTGCCGCTAATATTTTTTCTGCATAATCTTCAGGGGTAATGGAGTCTTTGGGAGTCTCAAAATTTTTAGAGTAAAGATCATCAATTTTATCAAACATGCGCGTTTTGATTCCCGGAGTAAATAAGCATAGCGTGGAAACACCGGTTCCATTTAATTCCTGCTGCAGGCAATCCGTGAAAGCCCATACGGCCGCTTTAGATGCGGCATAAGTGGTGGCACATGGGAAATGCATTATGGCTGAAACACTTGAGTGATTGATGATTTTACCGGACTTCTGCTGAATCATCCGCGGAACTATGGCATGAGTCAAATGCACCAAAGCATTTAAATTAACCTGAAACATATTATAGATGTCGTCTAAGGGCTGCTCTTCCAGAAGGCCGCCGGTAAGCAGGCCGGCATTGTTAAAGAGAATATCAATTTGCGAATTCTTTATTTTTTCGATTAAAGAATTTACGCCGTCGCGGGAAATTAAATCGGATTCGATAATTTCTATGGATTCTGCGCCCAGTTTTTTTAAAGTTGAAATTAAATTTACATCCTGCTTTCGCACGGCTAAAATCAATTTGGCTTTTTCGTGCGCGCAGGCCTTGGCAACGGCCAGACCTATTCCGCGATTAGCGCCGGTTATTAATATGGATTTTCCGCTGATTTGCATAAAGCCTCCTAAGGATACAAATACGTTAAGCAGTGAACCGAGCCACCGAAATGTATGGATTCACCGTCAATCTGTATCACTTTATATCCTAACTTTTGATAAGTGCTTACGGCTGTATTGTCATCCGAAACGCCGTATTTTGGAATAAAAATACTATTTCCCACTAAAATCGAATTGGTGTAGCTGGGAAATATTTTTTGGGCCCTGAATTTGTTTGTTATTTTACCATTTGCTTTTAACCGGGTTACTTTAAATCCTTTCGATAATAAAATTTGGGCAGTTTCATTTAAAGTATTATTTACTTCTGAATTATTCGAAGAAGCCACAATTGCCTGCCTATTTTTTAAAAAACGAATGTACATGTCCACATGTCCGGTGGCTTCAAACTTCTGTTTAACCCTTGGAATCCAGACGACCTCACGGACCATTAAATTGGCCATGAGTGTTTTTGCTATTTCTGATTTTTTAGCCTCAAAAGCCGCAGCATTATAATCGGTTTCTAAATTGTTTTCGATAACGGCGGTGGAAACATAGAGTCGCCCTGATTCATCAGATAATATATTTCCGCCTTCAAGGCGTAAATTAATTTTTTTAATGGGGAGGTTGAGAGATTTTGAGATCGAGGATTGATCCACAGCATAGTCGGATTCATTAATATATTTAAATATCACCAACCCGAATGAGCCGTCTTTTTTTTGAATCATGACCGGGCTGAAATCCCGTATCCAGGAACTTGACAGAAAAGTAGATTCGGCTTTTACATATTTAATATTTTGAAGATTGAACTTCGGGCTCAGTTTTTTTATAGAGTCATTTGTGTTTTTGATATCACGATCATCACTCACCAGTAAAAGCAATTTTGGTGCTTCAGCGTTTATTAAAAATTCCTTTAAAATTTGCAGTTTAATGTCGTAAAGGGGTTGTGAAATGTCCACAAATGAAAGTGCTAAAGTGTTTAGATTTTTTACATGCTCCACAATTAGTCCGCTTGAAGCTTCGGAAGCCTGTTCAAGCTTTTTTAGAGGCGTCTGAGTTGCCGTTTGGCCTATGGAAACATGAGAAAGCAGCAAAAAAAATAATAGGTATGATTTCATATTGTTCATACTTTTAGTTCAGCAGGA
>JAYTFA010000198.1:0-1744 GCA_043734765.1 Pseudobdellovibrio sp.
CCCAGATATCGGGGAAAATTTCCGAGGCACCGAACTGATAAAACCATTTAATTTCTGTAGGACGACATAAAAATATTCCTCTTAAAATAAGGGCGCTGACTTTTACCGGATGAGTTTCGGCATAGGCCAATGCCAGTGTGGATCCCCAGCTTCCACCGAATACGATCCAATCCTGTAAGTTCAGATGTTGGCGGATTTTTTCGATATCGTTGACTAAATCCCATGTTGTGTTTTCCCGGAGTTCCGCAGCAGGAGTGGATTTTCCCGAGCCACGCTGATCAAATAAAATTATGCGGTAGTGCCCAGGATCAAAAAATCGCCGGTGATCAGAACTGATACCTCCGCCCGGGCCGCCATGTAAAAACACGATCGGGCGCCCCATTGGGTTGCCACATTGTTCAATGTGCAGAGTGTGAATTTCAGAAACTTTGAGAAATTCAGTTTTGAAAGGTTCAATCTCAGGATAGAAGTTCGTTAATTTTTCCATACAAGCGACTTTTTCTTATCGGATATAAATGAATGTTTATAAGCGGTGGCATTACACTTTTTGAAATCGTCCGGACTGAAATTCTGATAACGATGAGCCAGATAGTAATCGTCAGATAAAGTCGAGGCAAACATGCCGGGATCATCCGAGTTCAGAGTTACTGAAACTTCCAAATCATATAATTTTCGAAGCGGATGATTTTCAAATGTAGTAAAAGCCTGAGTCAGGTAATTACTGTAAGGGCAAACTTCAAGCGGGATATTTTTACTGATGAGCAGCTTTATAATTTCAGGATCGCGAATGGCCTGGATGCCGTGACCAATTCGTTCAGCACCTAAGATTTCAATTGAGTCGCGGATCCATTGACCGGCTTCCCGATTGGGAGCTTCGCCTGAATGAATAGTAGTTCTCAGGCCTGCTTTGCGACCTGCTTCAAAATACGGGGCGAAATGTTTTGGTTCAAACCCATCTTCGTTATCAGCCAGATCGAGAGCTAAAAAAGTATTTTTATTTTCGATTGCAAATTTGGTAACACGATCAACTTTATCAAGAGTCAAAATCCGCTGCAGAATGCAGATTAAGCCGGTTGCAATCGGCATTTGCTTTTCGGCACGCTCAAGCCCTCTCAGAAACGACTGGTGGATTTTTTCAAAAGTTAAACTGGGATGTCCATCCGAAATAAAAGTAGGTGCGTATCTTAACTCGAGAATGCGGATTCCATCATTAAAGGCATCTTCACAAACTTCAAAAGCCAGTCGTTCCAGTATTTCTTCGCTTGCCAGAACCTTCTGGGCAATTAAAAACTTGTTGAGCACCGCGCCCAGATTGACCATCGGATCCGTAACTAAAAAATGCTTTTGTTGCAGTTCCGGGCTTTTCGGAAAATCCAGCTTCAGGGTTGTGGCAATCTCCATCAAAGTGCTCCAGCGCATGGAGCAATCCAAATGACGATGCAGATCAATTTTCGGCAGTAATCTGAGTTGCTGGGGGGATAAATAATTTTGCATTAAAAGTAAGTTTGTCTTTGTATTTCCGACTCAGCAACAAGTATTTGGTTCTGAATGCAGGGTGAGATGGACCTTTTTAATTGTACTGATTGCGGGAATATCATAAAAATTAACCATGACACAAATCAAACCGCTTCAGATAAAAATAAAGCTCGCCGCACATCAAAATAAAAAACCTCAGTTTTCCAGCACCATTAAATTACAAAATGGCCAGGAGATCAAAGCTGCAGACCCCAAGGCTACAAGAGCC
>JAYTFA010000199.1:0-3965 GCA_043734765.1 Pseudobdellovibrio sp.
AAAATTAAATTTCGATTGTATTTCGTAGTCAATTCGTTTCAGTTTAAATTCCCGCAGCTCTTTTTTCAGACCCTCGGCAAATTTGGCATTGGCGTCGGTTTCAAAATGCACGCCCAGGTTTTTAATATTTTTCAGAATTTTAACGGCCTGAGTTTTATTTGTGAATGGAGCCAGTTGGCAGTTTTGAAGCCAATCCTGTGCCCAGATCGGCTTTGCATCCAATTTGCTGACTACAAAATACTTGGAGTTTTTGAATATAATATCCCGCTGAGATAAAAGGAGCTCTTGAGCGAGCTCCTTTTCAAATCTTAAAAAGGGTATTAAAACATCAAAACTAGGCCACAATTTTTTGTGGAGTAGCTGGTGAGAGCAATCCATGAGAGTCGAGTGCTTTTACGCAGTCGTTCCAGAAGTTTTCTTTTGCATTGATTTCATTTACGTTGAATTTAGCTTTTGGATAGCTTGAATTATAAAAGTGATCGCAGAACTTATTTTCATCTGAGCTGCGCACAATTTTCATAAGCATCGTAAAATGCATATCCGTAAACGCTTTGTCGACCAGCATCTTCTTTAAAGCCGATTCGGGGGTCTGAGTTAAGAATTGATATACCATTTTGGCATCGTAATTTGTATTCACGTTGAGCCTCCTGATACTACCTATCGGACTGGACTGGACCCAACATGAATGTTAAATAAAAAAATCCGTATCAGAATGATACGGATTTTCGAGGTGAGAACAGGTATTCAGTTTTAAAGCATTGAGCTACTTCATCTTTTTTTGATTTTCGATCATAATGTCGTCAATCGGAATAATGGTGCCGTCTTCTCTGATGTAATTTCTCAGATTGTAAGACAAATCGCTGATGTAGCTGTTTTGCGCCAGGATCTCGCGGAACAGATTGCTTGTGTTGAAAGATTCCGTTGTCGGGTAATCCGATATCACGGTTTTCTGATTTTTTGCAGACATCATAAATCTCACGATAACCACTTTTTCCAGTTCGTTTTCAGGTAATAATTTAAGTAAAAGTACAGTGCTGATTTCAGAGAACAAAGGAACCTTTTCGTAAAGGTAACTGAACTCTTTGTAACGGTCCTCAAAGCTGTATCTATCGCTTAAGGCTATAGCCAACTTGCTCGGAATAAGAGTTAACTCCCAGCCTTCGTAAGCTTCCGCGTATTTACCCTGATTGTAAGCTTCCATGGCCCAGTCTTTTTCGTCAGCGCCCGCAAAAGGTTTTGCACCCATCGGTTTAGAATTTAATTTTCCGTAGTGTTTGATGATCTGAAGCAATTCCTTAAGGATAGCTTCTTCTTTGATTTCCGCTTTCATTTTAAATAAACTTGAATTGAAAGTGATATCCTGCTGGATGTGGGCTGAGTCGACGGCTTGTTTCGGACCGAAATTCCAATCAGGCAATTCAAGTTTACTCAGGATCGAGGCCGGCAATATTTTCTGTAAACGATTGACCAAGCCATCAAATTCTTTTTTATGTAATGTGTAATCTTCCCGTATTTTTGAATTTTGCAGACCAACAAAATCTATTGGATTGTTGGCTGAGTCTGTTTGAGTTAATAAACTGTTGTTAGATGTGTGTTTGTCTCCCCAGATATTCAGTAATGGAAGGATTTCAAAAGAATTGGCTGTGTTGTAACCGTCTAATCTGAACTTTGCTTTTACAGAATTGTCGTCATTGGCATAGATAGTTATTTTCGAACCGGTTTTTGATTCGCTGTTCTGATATCTCAGAATTTTAAAGAGACTTATTTTTTGGCCGGTCGTTGTGCTTTTAGTTTCGTTATGAGCATTCAGCAGTTTAAAGATTCTTCTGTCTTGGTTCGGCAGGTTCTGGTCGGCCATCGACATTGTATTAAGATCATCTAAATTTGCAATCAGCCGGTTACGGGTGGTTTCATCACTGGCAAACGGATTGGCGGCTAAAACCTGTTCTTTGATTGCTTCAATACTGAAAATATGGAGTTTTGAACCCACGATACGATTGTAAAGTTCTTTGGGCTCTTCTTTATTTAGATTAAAAACATAATCGGCTATGAATAAGTCTGATTCAGACTTATTGAAGTAAACTTCTAATAGCTGTGTATCAATTAATTTATTGATAATCATACTACCGATGCCGTTAAATCCTAAAAGGTTAACACCAACCGATGCACCCTTAGTGTTCGATTTTGCCGCCAGGATTTTTACCCGTACGAAGTTGTTATCCATAACAAATACGTGGACGTCAAATTCACCGGAAATGGCATAAGACAAGCCGGCAGTTAATCCAAAGTGTGAAGCTGCAATTGCACTGAAACCTTTGCCTAATGAAAAAGTCATTGGTGCGCGGTAGCCGATGAAATCACCCGGCTTAAGTATTTGTTCTTCCTCGCCGGTAAAAATATTTTTATGTTTTTCAAAGAATATTTTAGAGTTCAAAGGTATCTTCGTTATCGGGTCATAAGGAACCCGTAAAAGAGAATCCTTTTGAGATTTAAACTGTTGAATGTAAGTAACCTGGCGCGAAATCGAAGCCCCTGCACCAACTCCTGCCGGTAAAGTTATTCCGAACAGTTCCGGATACGCGGATAAATTCACATCCCACACATCTATACCTGAATACTTTCCGGCTATAGACGGTGCAGACTCAATCTTATAGCTAGCTCCGAAATTTAAACCCTGAGCTAATTGAATAGTAGGGATGTTGAGCTGTTTTTTAACATTGGCATTTTTTATGGCCTTTTTTGCAGAATCCCAGAGTTTATTCCCGAGCACTCCTGCTTTATCAGAAAGACTTGCTGAGGGCTTTGCTACCGGTTCGGCTACCACTTGTGCGGCAGCGACGTCATCGGCCGGTAATGCCACGGCTTTAGATTCTTCAGCAAAAGCGCTAAAGGGCATTAAAGCCGGAATAAGAGCCAACGCAATTAATCTTTTTGTATTTTTCATTTATCACCTCAGATAAGGTACAAGGCAAAAGCTGTGCCCGTAGTTTTATTTGATTTGAAACAAATTCGGATTAAAAAATGTAAACTTTATGTTCGAAATGACAATTTGCGATTGTCGTATCAGAATGAGATTGATTTAAATGCACTTTAAGCTTTAATTTGGAATTCAGTCTGAGGTTTAGAAAATGCCAATTGATAAAGATCGCCCATCAACCTGGAAAAAATACGATGCAACTAATTGCACCCGCTGCAGGGCTAATTGTTGTTCGATGCCGGTTGAAGTAAAAGCCGGCGATCTTGTACGGCTTGAAATCGCAAGCCCTGACGAAGTTGAAAACTCCATAAAAAAGCTGGCAAAAAGACTGAAAAAAGAAGGCTACATTTCCTCTTACCGTGAGGGCACTGAGTTTTTTATGTTAACGCAAAAAGCAAATGAGGACTGTTATTTTCTTAATTCACACACTCGCCTCTGCAGCGTTTATGAAAAGCGCCCTGATACCTGCCGGCAGTTTCCATCTCAAATGGGGACTCGCGTAGGCTACTGCCCGGTGGAATATAAGTAGGTTATGTCTAGTGTGTTTACGACAGGAGTGACCAAAAAAGGCGTTCTTGCCCCGGTGTCTCAATAAGATTCTTTCAATTACACTATATTATATATGAGCTTAAAGAGTTGGTCTTGATTGTGCTCTTAACTATGGTAAGGAGCATATATGGAAATAAATCTAACTAGAACTGAAAGAGTAATAGCATTAATAGCCTTTGTTGCTATCTCTCTTTTCTTCGGGATGTTTCTGAAACTCAACAGAGGAGCAAAGTCTTCGCCTCAATTTGATACGGGTTCTGCTATTAATTACACAATGGCGCGTCCTGATCAGGCTTATTCAGAGTATACATTGCGCCCAATGGCGCCACCAGCGGCAGCAACAGAAAAGCCAGGCAGGATGTCAGTGTGGCCAGCACCACCCAGCGTCCGAGCTTGCCATAAGCACGCACCGCTTTATCGGCGATGATACCCATGGTGG
>JAYTFA010000200.1:0-3465 GCA_043734765.1 Pseudobdellovibrio sp.
GGCTACCCCACCTTTAGGGATCATTCCATTTTCCTACAAGAGTTAAGTAAACTTGATCCTAGATTCATAATTTATGATTTCAGAACAGAGAACAATGAACTAATAGATTTTGAAGGTCCGGAAAAAGATAAAACTCTTTTTGCTAATAATGCTAATAAATTTTCTGATTTTTATATCGCCACAAATGACCTTGAAATGAAAGGTGCCGTAAGCAAATTAAAACTTGCAGCCCCATTGAATGTTCTTAATTTTTCTTCTTGTCCAAGAACTTCAGATATAAATTTATTCGCACGAGATGGGGTAAGCAGAAGGTTAATGATCAGCTATCAGAACCAAATAATGTTGCAACCAATTATTGCTTCTTACTATAATACAAGCATTGTTGATATGAAAAATATCGTTGGTTCATTCGATGTTTTAGACTCAAAGCAAGCATTTATTAACTTTCATCCCAACGGAACATTTCCGATATTTCGGTTTGAAGATATATTAAATAAAAAAATATCGCAGGGAGCTTTTAATAATCAAATAATTTTAATCGGTATGGATACAGGTAGGTCATCAAAAGATTATGTGATGACACCATATTCGCGTGAAGTAACTTCGATGACATCCACCGAACTACAGGCAAACATATTTCAAACTCTAATCGATAATAATGCGCCTATAAAAGTTCCTGAGCCAATTAACATTGCCATTACCGTGCTTATCTCAATGCTTACAGTTTATGTCGTACTTGCCCTTAAACCTTCAAAGGGATTGCTGATTGTAGGATCAACTCTGTTTAGCGTTGCACTTATTGGAATGTTATTACTTGCTTTTTTTAACATTTGGATTGATCTGGCACACCCCTTCCTCGCCATCTTCCTCTGTTACTACTTCTTTATCCCCTACCGGCTGATCATTGAAAATCGGCGGAGTTGGGAGTATTTGCAGAAGAATAAGCTGCTTCATCAAGTGGAGGAGCTGAAAACTAACTTTATTTCGATGATGTCTCACGATTTGAAGACTCCAATCGCCCGTATTCAGGGTATGACGGAAGTTATTTTAAAAGACAACGTTGCCCTCAGCTCGGTTCAACGAGAGGCCGTAGACACGATTAAGGGCAGTTCTGATGATCTTCTGAAGTTTATCAACTCTATCCTTCAATACGGCCGTATCGAGAGCCAGGGTGTTGATCTTCATAAGCAGTCCAAAGATATCAATCAGCTTTTACAGGACGTGATTAAAAAGCATGAGTTTCTGGCCAAAGTAAAGAAAATCAAGATTGTGACTGAACTAGAGCCGCTGTTTCCGGTACAGGTGGACTCGGATCTGATGAAGCAGGTGTTTTCTAACTTGATTGAAAATGCCATCAAGTACAGCCTTGAAGACTCTGTTGTTACCGTGAAATCCCGTGAAGAGGGCGATCAGGTGCTGGTTGAGGTTATTGATAAAGGCATAGGCATACCTGAAGCCGATCTACCCAATATATTTATGAAATTTTTCCGGAGTCATAATGTAAAGACCTCTACGATTAAAGGTACAGGACTGGGCCTTTATTTAGCTCATTACTTTGTGAAACTGCACAAAGGTGAAATTACAGTAATCAGTGAACCCCAAAAAGGTTCTACATTTACAGTGATCCTGCCTTTGAACCCCTAAAGCGGGCTTTTGATATACGGCCGACTGCCCGCTGAACCCCAAGTGTCTATCTAAGCTACAGGAACAATTTTCAAAAACTGTCAGAATAATAACAGGCGAAATTTAGTTGCTGATCAGTTATATTTCACGTTCGAAAGAGTTCGGAGGTCTTTATGCTAAAAGTTCTTGTTGTTGATGATGATCAGGCATTACGTCTATCTGTTAGATCAGCATTAGAGGGCGCAAAAAAATTTAGCGTAGAAGAAGCTTTTGATGGCGTTAATGCTTTAGAAAAAATTAAAGCAGCCCCATCGGGCATCCGTGCTTTTGATATCGTGATTCTTGATGTGGATATGCCACGTAAAAACGGCTTAACGGCACTTAAAGAAATAAAAGAAATTGATCCGGGCATTATTGTTTTGGTTTTAACGGCGCACGCAACTGTTGAAGTGGCCGTACAGGCTGTTCGTGACGGTGCTTACAACTTTTTATCAAAGCCGTTGTCCAGCGAAGAGCTCATCAATTTAATAGATAAAGCGATTAATGCTCATACGCTGATTTCTAATTTGGCGGTTTCGTCTCCTGTGTTTGTGGATGAAGGCCGAAAAATAATCGGTAACACATCTCAGATGCAAAAAGTTTTTAACGTGATTCATAAACTTGCCAAGGTTGACACTCCGGTTTTGATCCGCGGTGCTTCGGGCACTGGTAAAGAGTTGGTGGCTAAGGCCATTCACTTCAATTCTGCCAGAAAAGATGAGAAATTTGTTGCGATCAATTGTTCGGCAATACCTGAAAACTTATTTGAGTCAGAACTCTTCGGTCATGAAAAAGGTTCTTTTACGGGTGCGAGCGAAAGAAAAATCGGAAAATTTCAATATGCGGAGGGCGGAACTTTATTTTTAGACGAAGCCGGCGACATGCCCGCTTTGATGCAGGTCAAAATACTGCGTGTACTTCAGGAAAAATTATTTATGCCGGTGGGATCGAACCGCGAAATTCAGACGAACGTAAGAAT
Source organism: Pseudobdellovibrio sp. (assembly GCA_043734765.1). Taxonomy (GTDB): domain Bacteria; phylum Bdellovibrionota; class Bdellovibrionia; order Bdellovibrionales; family Bdellovibrionaceae; genus Pseudobdellovibrio. Next base: position 2,642 of record JAYTFA010000200.1, read on the forward strand.
TATTGCCGCCACCAACCGACCGCTTGAAGAGATGATGAAAGATGGACGCTTCCGGGAAGATTTATTTTATCGATTGAATGTTGTTCCTATTTATTTGCCGCAGCTTAATGATCGAAAAGATGATCTGGAAGTGCTGATTCACATATTTATGCGTAAGTTTAATCAGGTGCACTGTAAGAAACTAACCAGCATCAGTGGTGAAGCGCTGTCGGTTTTGAAGCGTTACAACTGGCCGGGAAATATCCGTGAATTGGAAAATGTGATTGAACATGCTTTTGTGCTTGAATCGAGCAATGCCATTTCTTTAGGAAGCTTGCCTGAAGCCGTTCTTGAGTATGTTGGTGTGAGTCTTGTTGATTCGATGCAGATCATAAGTAGTCAATCAGAAAATTTGAAAAAATCTGCTCAGGTCTTCAGCGATGACGAAATCAATTCTGAAAACGATTTAGATATTGACTCACTGGAATCACATCTTTCTGACGATAATTTAGATGATGGTTCTGACGAAGATATCAGCATTGCGTTTCCAAGCAATGGACTTCTGGATTTTAATGCTCAAAAAGAAGAGTTTGAAAAACAGTTTATTATCAAGGCTTTAAAGACTTTTAAAGGCCGGATAAATCAAACGGCTATTCACGCAAATATCCCTAAAAAGACGCTATTAAGAAAAATTGAAAAGTACGGGATCGTGGCCAAAGAATATGCAGCGCCAAAAAACTAGCCTGCTTGTTTTTGTTCTGAAAGTTTAATTTTTTTTTGCAAAATGATGTTGTTGACTCACTGAAACAGGCTCGTTAGCGTGACCGTCCGATGATTGTTAACCC
>JAYTFA010000201.1:0-3955 GCA_043734765.1 Pseudobdellovibrio sp.
ATAGTTATTCAATTTGCCGGTTATGGAGGAAGAAATGTAATCTAGTTTGCGTTCTAGCCGGTAATCTATATTACTTTGGATCGAAGTCCGAAAATAAAGAAGCGAGACAAGGCCGAATACGCCGAACGCAGCTATAAATAAGCTTAAGATATTTTTTTTATAGAGATAGTTAAAAAGTTTCGTAACAATATTCTTTTTCACAGTTCAGGTTTTTAGCATGGCCGAAAACCGCAAATCAAAAAAAGACTTACATTCAATAATTTATGGGGCAAAATTCACCATAGCAGATTGTTTTTGGCTTAATTCGCCTAAATAACAGTCAAATGAGCTTAATACTAGCGTTCTAGCCTGTTTCTCAGGTTTATGAGTTTAGCTTCAACATTTCTGGCCATCGGAAGTGCGTACCCTGCCAAAATTTTTTCAGAAAACATATCCTTCCATGTTTGGAATTTCAACGGTGATTGCGCTTTTTCCTGAACTTCATTTCGATGAGATGATTTAGAGTTCTTTTTTTTAGTTTGTTTGCGTGGCATATGTTTACTTCCTTCATCGTTGTTTTTAAAAAAATATGGATAAGCAAAAAAACTGCCAACCTCGATCTATTCTACGGGCCTTTCAGAAGTGGGCAGCAGGGGAACTTATTACTCGTCCAGGAACCTAGATTCCACTCAATGAATTGTTTTAAGCACGAGATTGATCTGGAGGTGGCCTATCATTTGCTTTTTAATTAAATCAAAGCAGCTCGTTTAACAGGAGGCCTTAATGAACAAACAAACAAATGATAAGTCTGAAAATAAAAAAAATGCTCCGTTGAGTGACTCACCGGCGCTGGCTTTTGATAGGGATAAAAATGAAATTTATCGTCCGCAGGATGAGTCTATTATTCCTATGGAACACACGCCTGGCGGTGGACATCTGCCGGATGAGGACCCCTACGAAAATCCATTGGAAGAAGAGCATGAAATTGAGGAAGAAGACAGCGAACGGCCTGATACAAAAAAAGATAAAGTTTGGATGGAAACCAATGAGGCCGTTACTCTTGAAGACACCAAAGGCGAATTTATCGAAGGGGAAAGAAATCGTCCGGTGAATACGGCAGAAAATCAGGTCAATAGCCCCAAAGGAAAAACATAAAGTGCAGGTCCAAATAAAAGTCGCGACAATCCTTTCGCTCATCCATAATTTCCATGAGGGGCTGAAAAAGTCGATAAATGTCGTTAATAATGAAAAAAAATCAAATGCCAAGAGGCAGGCAGAGTTGATTCAGCTGATCGATTTATTAAAAGCTCTCTGGAAAGCAGAAGAGGGGTCACTTTACCAAGTGCTCTTGAAAAAAGAACATTCTCAGACAGCCACTTATGATGCTATCGAAGATCACGCTATTGCCTTTATCCTGATAGAAGACCTGGAAGCCCTTGATTACAAAAACAGGTGGAATACTCAAACTGCCTCTAAAGCCAGAGTGCTGGCGGAACTTGTCATGCATCATATATCAGAAAATGAAAATGAATTTTTTAAAGAGGCTCGTTCAGTTCTTTCTCATCCCGAGTTGGTATCGCTGGCAGAAAAATTTCTTTCGGAGTATGAAACGGAATTAACTGACGAGTAAAAAAAAATATGGATTCAGCTTTCAGCAATAAAAATATATCCAGGTTTATACTTTTTTTCAGCTGCAGCATTATTTGCATTATTATATTTTTTCCGTTTTTAACCACTGTCGGAGTGGCTGTCATTTTTGCGTTGGTTCTCAACCCTTTTTTAAAAAGAATCCAAAGGCTTAATATCATCGGTTTTTCTATCAAAAGCAGACGAAAATGCACGGCACTCCTGCTTTTCGTATTAATCATGCTGTTTGCCGTTCCTTTCGGAGTGATGGGCGCAAAAATCTATTCTCGGCTTAAAAATATTTCTGATGCTGAAGTGACCAGGGAAGAGCTTTCAGAGAAAGTTTCTGAGTATACAGTCAGATTTGAAGCGGAGGTTTCAAAATATATCGGCAAGCTCGGGCTTAAACGTAAAATTACGGTGGATGAGCTCTCAGGAGGCTTTGCGCAAAAAGCCGCGCATATGGTTTTTGATGCAGTTACCCGGCTATTAGCCCTTATACCCACTATGCTGATGTCATTGATTATCTTCATCGTGGCCCTTTACTATCTTCTTGCTGAATCTGAAAAAATTGAAAACTTTTTTCACGAGCTCGGCCTTTTTTCATTCCGGGAAATCAATATTGTGAGCCAGAGCCTGAAAGAAAGCAGCTATTCTGCGGTGGTTTCCACAGTTATGGCGGGAGTGGTGCACGGTTTAATCGTGGCTATCGGCGCACAGATTATGGGTGCCGGTGACTTTTCATTTGTATTTATGTTGACGTTTTTTTTATCTTTTATCCCGGTTATAGGGGCTGCGCTGGTTGCGCTGAGCCTTTGTGTGCCTGCTTTAGCAAACCAGAATTATTCCGCCGTTTTTGTTTTACTGGGTATCGCATTATTTGCGAGCGGCATTGATAATATAGTACGGCCCTATTTTTTAGTTTATGGAAATCACCTGGTGCATCCGTTTATATCATTATTGTCTGTTCTGGGGGGCATTTCAGTTTTTGGAATGTCAGGGTTATTTTTGGGCCCGGTGTTGGTTCAGGTAACCATCGAATCACTTCCGAAACTGGTTCGGCTGAAACCCAATCCCAAAAATCCGATCAGCCGTCGCCCCATCGATTATAAGTCAGAAGCTGATAATGGTTAATAAATGAACACGCGGACATCCAATATTTCCTCGTCAAAAAATCCGGAGCATTTGAAATGCATTATAAATTGTCTGTATAAACTAAACATTGGAATAACTATTGCTTGGTCTAGTTTTAAAATTGCAAAAAAGGAGAGATCTGTGAACCCCAATATATTTAAAGGAAAGTGGAAAGAAATAAAGGGCGAGATAGCAAAGTCGTGGGCAAAAATCACTGACGACGAGCTTGAGCAAACAAAGGGCGATCTGGTGAAGATAGCCGGACTTGTTCAGCAAAAATATGGTGAAACACAGGAATCCGTAAGGGAGCGCCTGAATCATTTCATCAAAAATATAAAAACAGATAATAAAAACGAACAGCCGCGTCCCTGAAAAAATAATGATCTCGAATAACAGATGTGGGGTGTCCTATGAATAGTCCGAAAATAAATACAAGATTAGTGGTCGTTGATGATGACTTGGTCGTGCAGGATTTATTGACCGCGTATTTCAGTCCGAAGGGATACGACGTCACATTATTTTCCGATGCAGAATCAGCATTGCGGGAATGTAAAAATCTGAACACCGGTTGGGATCTCCTCATTTCCGATCAGGAGCTTCCGGAAATGACCGGATTGCAATTTGTTGAGAGTCTTAAAAAAATCAGGCCGGAGTTACCGGTCATATTTGTGACTTCAGTCAACTCCGTGGAAACTGCAGTTCAGGCAAGCCAGATCGGCGCCTGTGACTTTATTATAAAACCGATTCATCTTCCTCAACTGCACATTTCGGTTGAAAGAGCCCTGCACAGTTCTAGACTCGAGCAGAACATAAGTGAGCTGAAACAATACATTAAAAAAGACTGTAAACAGTCGGAGTTTCTCATCGGCAAAAGTCCGAAACTGATTGCTGCATTAAACGTAGCCCAAAAAGTGGCCTCAAGCCATGCCACTATTTTTATTTCCGGCGAGAGCGGCTCAGGCAAAGAAGTATTTGCCCGGTACATCCACGCTGAAAGCAACCGAGCAAAAGGACCATTTGTTGCCATTAACTGCTCAAGTATTCCGGAGACACTGTTAGAATCCGAGCTTTTCGGCCACGCAAAAGGAGCCTTCACGGGCGCCATCGATAAAAAAGTAGGGCTCTTTGAAGAGGCCGAAAACGGAACATTATTTTTAGATGAAGTCGGCGATTTGAGCCTGGCATTACAGGCCAAACTTCTCCGGGTTCTGCAAGA
>JAYTFA010000202.1:0-3397 GCA_043734765.1 Pseudobdellovibrio sp.
GGTGCTTTAACACCGTTAACTCCGCGTGATGTGACGATTCCTACTGCCAACGGCGGACCGGGAATTATGGTGATTCAAAAATAGTTATTGATTATTTTAGCTGATTTTTTTCTAGGCGGCTTTTTTAGTGAACTTCTCTATTGAGTCTTTAGCCTGATTAGACACGGCGATAAATGAAACTCCATATTTGTTTCCGTTTTTACTCACGATTTTACAAATAGCATTGAACGCGGGAACGTCACCACCCGGTTTGAAATGTAAATAAATCCGGCTATCAATATCAAAATCAACATTGTCGAGTTTAAAACTGGCTCCGCCGGCACTGATCTCAATACTCTGCGCTGAAAAAACTTTGTGTTTATTATGAATAAGTAGTTCGCATTTATATTGAACGCGCGGAAATCTCCGGCGATAAAATGTTTTTTGGATCTCGGCATTTTCCTGAAATGAAGTATCAAACATTTCTTTAATTTTTTCAGGGTGAAACTCAGCTACGTCGGCTAAACGCTGCCATGATTGCTGATCCTGGCGCCAGACAAAATCAAATTCAAAAAGTGTTTTACTTTGCAGCATCTGAATCATCTCAGCGGCTGTGAAAGGCCCGTAATTTTCATTGACCTTCAAGATGTACCAGATGCGGTCTTTATAGGAATCAAAATTTGTAATTGTTTTTGATTTCTGAACCGGATTTTTAAAACTTTTGTTGAACGATTCCGTTAAAAGCGGGAATTCAAACAAAAATAACCATACGTTGATTTTGTCGTCATAAATGTAGTCGCTCCAGCTCAACACTTTGTTCTGAATATTTTGTGTGATTTCATTAAGAGTCCATGGACCTTTTTGAATTCCTTCCTTTGCCACAAAATATTTTGCCATAAAGCCTCACTCTGGTTTTTGTATTCTCTATCTTAAGATTTCGGCTATAATACATCCGGACTTTAATTAATCTCAGATTGAGACTATATTGGTCGGATGCCTAAAACAATTTCAGACACTATTCTCGCAATTGATTTCGGCACCAGTCATTCGCTTGTCGGGGCCCTTCATCAAAACAAACGTATTGAGGCCCTTCCGATAGACCCAAGTCACTCCGACAGCAGCCTGATGCGTTCGCTGCTGTACTTTCCCCATGCCGATGAGTGCTTCTACGGATCCGAGGCCCTCACGAAGTACAGCGAGTATGAAATGGAAGGTCGTTTGTTTAGATCTTTCAAGTCTCATCTGCCCAACAGAAATTATATCGGAACAGTTATCGGCAACCGTATTCTAACTCTGGAAACAATGATCGGCCTTTTTCTTCTTGAACTGAAAAAAAGAGCCGAAAAGATATTAGGCACGACCGTGACCAAAGCCGTGATCGGCAAACCGGCCCGTTACTCAATGGACGATGTTGCCGATGAGTTTGCGCTTTATCGTATGCGTAAAGCCGCAGAATATGCCGGGTTTAATGAAGTTACATTTGTGCCCGAGCCTTTAGCTGCAGCCCTGGAATTTAAGCGCCAGATTTATGATGAAAAAATAATTCTCATCGGTGACTTCGGAGGCGGAACCTCTGACTTCACCATAATGAAAATCACTCAGCAGGACTTTAAAAAAAAGGACGTGCTCGGCGTAGATGGCTGCCCGATGGCAGGAGATCTGCTCGACAGTTTATTTATGCAAAACAGACTAAATGCCGGCTTCGGGGCCAATACACAGTACCGGATGCCTATGTCTGAAAATTTGTTGACGATGCCAGGATCTGTAATGGATCGGCTTAATAAACCGTCGCAGATTGTTCACTTAAAAGAAAAAGAGACTTATGAGTTCATCAAAGAAGTTAAAAAATGTGCGTTAAAATCAGAAGATAAGCAGAAAATTGACCGGCTGTTTATTTTAATTGAAGACCAACAGATTTTTCCGTTTTTTGAGGAGATCGAGAATACTAAAAAAACTCTTTCCGCTAAAGCCACCTCACAGTTTAATTTTCAGTACCCTGATCTTGAAACCAATGAGGTTTTTTCGTCTGTTGAGTTTCAGAATTGGGCCGAAAATTTCAAGAAAAATGTTTTCAGCGCTCTTGACCGGTGTTTTGCACAAGCCGGGATTCAATATTCGCAGATTGACCACGTTTTCTTAACCGGGGGAACCGCCCATGTGCCGTTTATCCAGGAAGAGTTTAAAAAAATGTTCGGAGTGGAAAAATTACAAACAAAGAATTTCTTTCACTCAATATTATCCGGCCTTATCGAAAGCGCCCGAAATTTCAATGATTTTAAGATTTGATTCCCAGGGCTCTGAGCCATTCGGCATTAGGCAGTATTAATTTTCGGTTTTTTAAATCAAAAAAAGCGATTGTAAATTGCCCTTCGCTGGCGATTTCTTTATTTTCTTTTATCATTTGTTGTTTGAGTTTACAGATTTTGCCTTCGTAAGAAATGGTCTCCAAAGTAATCGTGATTTTTTCGCGCAACTTTAATTCTTTCAGAAACTTCAGATTAACTTCGAGAATAATCGGTCCCAATCCTGTTTCATGAATTGTATTATAGCCGTAGCCACCTTGGGTAACGGCCTCCCATCGGGCTTCTTCGTATAATTCCAGATAAGCTGCGTTGTTGACGTGACCGTAGGAATCCAGATGGTGCTCTTTTATGGTAACTGGGTATTGGTAGACCATGAACTACTTTAAAGCTTCGCGGATATAGGCCGAAGCCTGATCCATAATCCAGACAACTGTCGCAATCACTACGATAATGGTGCCCACTTCCGGCCACATGGCCTGCCCCTGATATTTAATCAGCATGGTACCGATTCCACCGCCACCGACCAGACCGATGATCGTAGCCATACGCACGTTGATATCCCAACGGTAAACTGTGAACGAAATATACGGAAGGATCACTTGCGGAACTATGGCAAACCAGATGGTCTGCAACTTACTGGCTCCACACGATAACACGCCTTCAATCGGGCCTTCTGAAACAGTTTCAACCATTTCAGAGTACTGTTTTGTTAAAGAGGAGATGGAATGAACCATTAAAGCAAGCATACCCGCAAAAGGTCCGATACCCACCCAAACCGAAAAAATAATGGCCCAGACTAATGCTTCAATTGAACGGATGATGTTCATCAAAGTTCTTAACCCCATGTAAACAGCATAGGCTGCCGGGTGTTTCATGATATTTTTGGCCGCCATAAAGCTGAGTATAAAAGCAAAAGGAATAGCTAAAAACGTTGCAACAAAGGCCATAAAAATAGTTTCAATGATATTAAAAACCGCAGCGGGTAAAACCTGCCAGTTAGGCGTAAAAATACCTTTGAATAAACGTTTTGCGCCGGCAAAACCATCTTCATCCAATAATTCGTACATGGAAACTTTTGTTTTAAAAAGCCCCACGATAAATAAAACCAGAATAGT